>JANOTC010000326.1:0-18714 GCA_031416175.1 Gammaproteobacteria bacterium | reverse complement strand
GATGAAAATAATTGCAATGACCCTAAATTTGGCTATTTCTTAACCAATTTCAGGGTCATTTAGGGTGGAAAAAAGTGGTATATCGTTCTTTGGGGGTGAAATTACCTCGCACCCGGGCTTGGGTCGAGTTTTTTGGCCTGTAGGCCTATCCATTCGTTTTTAGCTGCTCGTAGCTTTATGCGAATGGCCAGGAGCAGGTCTTCGCCCTGCCACTGGCACCACGATGTCACTAACCAACTGACCCGGCGAAATCCAGTAAAGGCGGCACTAGCAACATAGAGGCAAGTTGGAGACCGACCATGACAAGGATGGGGGACAGGTCAATCCCGGAGATTGGCGGAATCATTTTACGGGCAGGCGCCATTAATGGCTCATTAATCTGTTGGAGCAGGGCTAAGGCGGGATTGTAGTTACCCGGCGCGATCCAGCTTGCGATGACTTGTATCAGCAGGCCATACAGATAGATCTTGATGTGAGATCAAGCAGTTCCGCCACATCGAAGATCAGGAGGGAGAGCACGTTCACGCCTGCGCCTACTATGAACCCAATGAGCAGGAGTTCGATTGATTTTATGGCGAAAAGAAGAACGATCGAGGCCATGTCGATGCCGCCTACACCGGGTACGAAGCGGCGCAAGGGGACAAGCATTGGGTTGGTCACCTTGACAAGAAATTGCGCAAAAGGATTGTTGAATTTCGCCCTAACCAATTGGAGCAAGAAACGCAGCATGATTGCCAATAAAATCAGGCCAAAAATGGTCTTGATTAAGAAAACACCGGCATTACTGAAATAACCGCCCATTAATCCGCTCCAAGCTTATCCGCTAACTCATTTGATCTTGCTGAGGCTGCAGCCAGTGCTTTGCGCACGATGTCATCCATTCCGGCCTGGGCGAATACGCTCAAAGCACGCTCTGTGGTTCCACCAGGTGAGGTGACTTGAACCCTCAAAGCGCCGGGACTGTCGTTACTTTCTAGCGCCAATTTAGCCGCGCCAAATGCAGTTTGTACAGTCAATAAACGTGCCGTTTCGGCAGGCAAGCCGAGCTCTATTGCGGCCCGCTCCATTAACTCCATAAGCAGGAAAAAGTAGGCGGGACCACTCCCAGATAACGCCGTGACGGCGTCGAGCTTGGCTTCGTCGTCCACCCAGACTACGACACCGACTGCGCGCATGATCGATTCGGCGAGGGCGCGCTGGACCGGACTAACGCCTGCCGTGGCGAACATTCCCGTGGCACCACTTTGCACGAGAGCCGGCGTGTTTGGCATCGCTCGAACGACTGCGGCGTCGCCACCGATCCATTTTTTGATATCACTCCCGCGCAAGCCAGCCGCAATGGAGACGATTAGACAATGCTTGCCACGTAGCGTGGGCGCTAAGTCCGTGACGACGGAACGCATGTTTTGCGGTTTGACGGCGAAAACGACGGCGTCGGCGTGAGCGCACGCCTCGGCGTTATCATCGGTAACATGAACACCAAACAGCGCGCGCAGATCGTCGAGCTTACTCGGGACCAAATCGGTGACCCAAATTTTAGGGGGAGCACTGCCGCCCATTACCAAGCCGCCGACTAAGCTGCGGGCCATATTGCCGCCACCAATGAATGCGACTGTTTTCTCTTTCATTTCCTTTGATCCACCTCTAGATGAACATCCAATATGCGGAAGTGTAGCGAGTTCAACGCATTAGTGCACGAACGCTGTGCGCTGACCAAAAATGTCGGTGCCGACGCGGACGAATGTGGCGCCCTCTTCGATAGCGGATTCGAGGTCGCCCGACATTCCCATGGAAAGCGTGTCGAGTTGCAGGTTCAAATCTTTATTCAGTGCCAATAGCGAATTGGCGAGCAGGCGGAACTGCGCACGCTGCTGTGACACGTCATCAGTTTCTTGTGGTATAGCCATTAATCCGCGTAGTTTTAACGCGTGACAGAGCAAGATTTCTCTGGCTAGGGGGAGACAGTCTTCTGGGGCAACACCTGATTTGGTATGTTCACCGCTCACATTGACTTGAATGCAGACGTTTAGCGGTGGGTAATCTTGCGGTCTTTGTGCGCTTAGACGTTGTGCCGTTTTAGCTCGGTCAATGCTGTGTACCCACGAAAAATGCTCGGCAATTTGCTTTGTCTTGTTCGATTGGATAGGTCCGATGAAATGCCACTCTAGGTTTAGTGCGTTGAGTTTGATTATTTTTTCCACCGCCTCTTGGATGTAGCTTTCTCCGAACGTGCGCTGTCCGCTATCAACTACGGCTTGAATCTTTTCGACGGGTACCGACTTGCTGACGGCGATTAATTTCACCGATCCTGTTGCACGTCCGCTAGCGGATTCCGCCTTGGCGATTCGGGATTGCACGACTGACAAATTATTTTTTAAGTCGGGCATGAGCTTGCCTTTCAAACGTGCAGTTGGGCTAAAGTAACACATTTGGAAGTCGTTATTTTCGAGTAACATCGAGAAGATGAAACCGATTGGATTCGGTTGCAGCTATTGACCATCCGCACTTGGCATTTCTTTTATTCACTCTCTTCATTAGGTAGACGCTATGGATATTGCCGAACTACTTGCCTTCAGCGTCAAAAACAATGCTTCGGACTTGCACCTTTCTGCCGGTGAGCCGCCGATGATTCGCGTTGATGGCGATGTTCGACGAATCAATCTGCCGAATCTTGACCATAAGTCGGTACAAAGTTTGATTTACGACATCATGAACGATCATCAGCGTAAGAACTATGAAGAGTTCTTGGAGACGGATTTTTCGTTTGAGATTCCTGGCCTTGCGCGCTTTCGCGTGAACGCGTTTACGCATAATCGCGGTGCGGGCGCTGTGTTTCGGACAATTCCATCACAGATTCGTAGTTTGGAGGCACTGGGGTGTCCGCCGATTTTCCAGGATATCGCTAATTCGCCGCGCGGATTGGTGGTGGTCACGGGGCCGACGGGTTCTGGGAAGTCGACGACGTTGGCGGCGATCATCGACTATCTGAACGAAAACGAATACGGCCACATTCTGACGATTGAAGATCCGATTGAGTTTGTGCATGTAAGTAAGAAATGTTTGGTGAATCAGCGCGAAGTACATCGGGATACGCATGGATTTGCGCAGGCACTGCGCTCGGCGTTGCGTGAAGATCCTGACATCGTGCTAGTGGGGGAAATGCGCGACCCAGAAACCATTCGACTCGCGTTGACGGCGGCGGAAACGGGGCATTTGGTGTTTGGCACCCTGCATACTAGCTCGGCGGCGAAAACAGTGGACCGTATCATCGACGTTTTTCCGGCAGGCGAAAAGGAAATGGTGCGGGCGATGTTATCGGAGTCTTTGAAAGCGGTCATTTCGCAGTCACTGATTAAGAAGCAAGGTGGCGGGCGCGTTGCTGCGCACGAGATTATGATTGGAACACCGGCGATTCGAAATTTGATTCGTGAAGGGAAAGTGCCGCAGATGTACTCCGCTATTCAAACAGGTCAAGGTCTGGGGATGCAGACGTTGGATCAATGCCTACAAGATTTGGTTAAACGAAATATTATTTTGCGCTCGGAAGCGAAGGGTGTCGCGGCTAACAAGGATTTATTTTGATTCGGGAGTTAGCGTTTCAACATAAGGAGTCACTCGAAAAATGGAATTGACGCAACTTCTGAAGTTAATGACGGAAAAGAAAGCCTCGGATTTGTTTATTTCGTCGGGCTACGCACCCAGCATTAAGATTGACGGAAAAATCGTTGTGGCGGCGCCTGACAAGTTGACGCCGGAGCAGGCAAAGGACGTCATTATAGGATTGCTTGGCCCAGACCAACGCGCCATGCTTGATACCACAGGCGAGTCTAACTTCGCATTCAACGCGCCAGATATAGGCCGATTTCGGGTGAACGCGCACAAGCACCAAAATCAACTCGGCATGGTCATTCGCCGAGTTGAAGGGCGTGTTCCCAGCATGAAGGAATTACTGTTACCGTCGGCGCTGGGCGAGATTGCTATGCTTCGCCAAGGCTTGGTTCTATTGACGGGAAGTACTGGCGCAGGGAAATCGACCTCTCTGGCGGCGATGGCGGATTACCGCAATCAAAACAGCAACAGTCATATTGTTTGTATTGAAGATCCTATTGAGTTCGTACACAGGCCCGTCGGTTGCATTATTACGCAACGTGAAGTGGGGCTGGATACGGACAGCTTTGAGGCCGGTTTGCGTAACGCGTTGCGTCAGGCGCCCGATATGATTGTGATTGGTGAAATTCGTACGCGCGAGGCGATGTCGCATGCGATGCAATTCGCGGAGACGGGTCATTTGTGCTTGGCGACCATTCATGCGTCTAACGCTAATCAAGTATTAGATCGCGTACTTGGATTTTTTCCAGAAGATCGGCATACGCAAGTATTAATGGATTTGTCGTTAAATCTGAAGGCAGTGATCGCGCAACGCTTGCTGCCCGCTGCGAGTGGAAAAGGCGGCCGCGTGGCGGTTGAGTTGTTAATGAACACGCCGCTGGTCGCGGCCCATATTCGAAAAGGCGAGATTCATTTGATTCGTGAAGTCATGCGTAAAGGTGACGGCGTGGGGATGCAAACCTTTGATAAGGCGCTGTTTGAGTTGTATCAAGCGGGTGAGATCACCTATGACGATGCTATTCGCAATGCCGACTCCGCCAACGAGCTACGATTGATGGTCAAGCTCGGGCGCACGCATGTGGCGGATCAACACGGTGGGTCGTTAGAAGGCGCGTCTTTGGTTGAACCGAAAAAATTGGATCCGGTTGGTCTCGGCGTCGCACCAGGTAAGCGTTAGGACCAAATGATCGCGCTTGAAACTGCAAGGAGTATGGGAACGGTTACACGGACCATTGGAAGCTAAGCGACAGTCGGTTGTAGTCATACGCATATCGCGTAAATACAGAGCGATTTGAGGCCATCTGGTAATCTGCCGATACGCGCGAGCGCTTGTTAATCAGCCACGCGACTCTCGCTTGTAATTCGAGTGTTTCGTCGCGACGCTTTCTGTGCACACCATTGGCCGGGTGATCCTCATCGCCGTACACGGAGAGCGCGAAACTCCCTGTGATGCTCGTTTCGAGCTGCCAAAACGGCATGCCCGCAGTCAGACCGAGCGCGAATCGGCTGGGCGATGTGCTCGCTATGAATTCGTTTTTTTCGTAGTAATCACTACGGTCGTTGTACTCATATTGGCCGAAGAGAAATAGGCTGCGACGTTGCTGGGAAATCGACCAGCCCACTTCGAAGACATCGCGTTGGCCACTGATGTATTCGTAGCTTGTGTCGAGAGCGGTGATGATTCCGCGTCGATAGCCGATTCGTACTTGCTGTGTCGACGTAAAGTCATAAGCACCGTCGATGTGCAAGGTGGTAATGCGCTGACTCTCCGATTCGCCTTGGGAAACATAGTCAAAATCGGCGCCGTAGTGAACTCCACCGCTCGTTAATGGGTAGCGATAACCGAGCCCCATCCCAAACGTGGCAAGGTCGAATGCGTTTAGGCTAACGTAGTCTCGACGCGAGCCATACAATTGAGCATCAATGAGGGGCGATAGTCGCACGCCAAGTGCTAGCTGCAGGGCGACATATTGGTCGCCTGTGGATTTTCCCAAGCGGTCAACCGCTGCAGAATTGGAAACTACAGTGTCGGCCGCGCCAGCCGAGGTCTCGATGGAAAAGCGTAGGACATTATTTTCGGCGGCAGGTGCGCTCGCGTTTTCTGTAGCGGATAAGGGTAAGCGCGCTGGAACGTGAGCGAACGTCTGTTCGCTGGCGGCGATGACACGCGCGTAGGCGGTGACGGCGAGTTGTTTGAGTTGGGCATCAGCCGCCGCTTCTTGCGCGAACAAAAACCAACGTGACGCTTCGTTGATGTTGTTCATGCGTGCGTAGACTAAGCCGAGATTGTAGTAAGCCAATGCTTCTAGCGCGGGATCGTTGCTCGCTTTTTTGAAGGAATCGACGGCGGACGGATAGTAGGCTAACCAATAGTCAGTGACACCCATATTGTAGTGCAATAGGCTCGTGTCATTGCCCGCCGCTTTGGCTTGCTCGAACATGACACGTGCTTCGGCGTAGTTAGCCTCCCGAAAAGCAGTAATACCTTGCGCGAGCAATTCTAGGTCCGCGGCATTTTCTGCGCGCGAGGGCGAAATCGTCGCAACTACGATCCCCAATAAATACACGAAGCGCAGTATTCTCGCGGAAACTGCGCACGCTAGGGTTCGGCGTAAGACAGAAATTATTTTGACGCTTCGGATATTGCCCCCAAACTAAACCAACGTTGACGGCGTCAAGACGCCTATGGCGTCACGTCAGACCGGGTTTTTTTGGCCAAGGACTACGCCTTTTACGGTAGTGAGGATTCTAATACGTGCGGACAAATGCGTCGACTGTGATTACTTGGCTTTCATAACACCAACAGCAGTCGAGCCACCGGTGTTACCAGGTTGGATAACGGGCTTAGCCGGAATCGGGTTAGCGTTTGTCAGCCTAGATTGGGAAGTCTGCGGGTTTGGAACAGGAAGCTCGATACGTCGCGGCGCGATTACTGTGGCTTTTTCGCCTGGCTCTATCACGCGCATAGTGACGTCGTCGAGGCCATCTAGGTCAATGGCGCGAGCGGCTGGCGCCATTAGTGACATGATAGACGTTAGTAGCACAATCAGCCGAGCACTGGATACCTGTTTCATATCTGCTATGTCCTATATGTCAAGTTCGATGACGGAGCGTAGGCACGGTCGTCGCGGCCTGCGTCGAGTCTTACTTTAAATTCTTTGCTTTCGCCATTATGGCTGAGGCGCGCGACTAACTCACCTTTCACGACGCCGGTGGCGAGCACGGACAATGGTAGTAAATTCGCGCCGGCACCTAAGGTCGCTTGCCATTCGACACGACGTTGACCTGGGAAGCCTTGTAGCTCGGCGTTTTCCGGCAGGAACACGATAAACTGGACGGACCCTACATTACGTGGCGTGTCGAATACCAAATCGACTTGGCGCACTTCGTGTAGCCGCATGTGAACTAAGGGCAACACGTCGGCATCTTTATGCGTGGGCAAAAGCAACGTTGAGACTAACGCGATGACCAATCCGGCAGCTAAAGCAGGGCCAAATCCTGCCAGATACCATGCGGGTCGGCGTGGCGATTTCGCCGCTGCCGCGCGTAATATGGCGGCACGCGCGGTGTTGGCGGACCAATCCATAACTGGCAACGCACGCAATTCGGCGCGTAGCTCACGCCGTTGTGCTAACGATTCCTTGCATTCACGGCATACGCTGATATGTAGATCTAGGTCGCTCCGCGTGTTGGCATCAAGATACCCATCTATGTAGTCATCCAAATCCAATACATTGTATTCGCAAGTCATAGCCACCTCTGGCCCGAGCTTTCCACTTGGTCGACAGGAGAAAGCGCTGCCCGTAAATTCGCGCGCGCTCGATGTAAGCGGGATTTGAGCGTGCCTAGTGGCAATTCTAGGATGTGCTCTAACTCACTCAAACAATATCCCTCAACGTCATGGAGAATCAGGATGGACCGATGATCCTCACTCAATTGCCCCAAGGCGGTGAGTAAGAACCGTTGCCGTTGGCTGCAAAATACCGAGTGATCAACGCTTTCTTGTTCCGCCACATAGTTGTCCAAGGGGTCGCCTTCTGCACTTGGATCGGCGTCACGCGCCAAGGACACGGGTGTGGATTGGCGGCTGCGCCATTGGTCCACGAACATACGATAAAGAATTTTGGCCAGCCAGGCGCGCACATGCCCCTCTACATTGAGTTCATGGCGGCGTGGAAATACTTTCACCAATACGTCCTGCACCAAATCCTCTGCATCTTCTCGTTTGCCGGTCAGGCGATAGGCGAGTCGGTAGAGACCGGCCAAGTGCGGCATGACGAGCAGTTCAAAATCGGACGCCGTTGTTCTTGTAAATCCCAAAATCATTGTTTTTCCCACCCCCCTACTCTCTTATACGGAAGCGCGGCGCAAAAGGTTCCATTTCTGGCTTGGGGTCGACTGAGTCGTGCAGCTTAGTTGGGAAAATAATGAATTTGTGCGCCCCAGTTCTGGCAAATGGGCGCTAGTTGGCTGCTTAGATTTTCGCCGCAGAGGGCGTAGACGTGCGGTTGCGGGACCATTCCGCGCCCGCGTAGGCGCAGCCAACCGTCGAGGAGGTCGGCAACTGAACCGTCATAACAGCCAGGCAAGCCAGATTGGGACCCGAGTCGACTGGGTATGCGCATGTCTTCACACAGCGGCGCGCAGCCCATGGTCGACGGTGGCACGCCAGGCAACATGAATAAGGAGGGGCGCGGCTGGAAGGGAAAAGCATCATCCGACTGGAGGAATACTAAGCATTGCCGACGCACGTTCGGCGCGGCGCGATAAAGGAAAAACATCGTGGCCGCCAAGCCCTGAATATCAGCAATGAGTATCGCGGGGAGGCTGAGCGTATTCGGGTCAATGGCCTTGCCAAGTAGCGGACCGAGCGCGAGTTCTGCACCTGGCGCACGTTGCGCGAGTGGCATTTCGGCAAACGTTGAACTCGGGTACAGCAGTTCAATCCAGCCTTTTTCGGCGGACGCATTCATCAGTGGCCAAATCTGATTATTCAATTGGACACGATGACCCGGCGCTGCAATGGCGGCCAGCGCTGCCGCATGAACTCGGAGCGCGCCATAACCGTTAGGGAGAGGCGCGGATGAAATTAGCGTGGGTGTGCTCAAATGGGCAATACTCCGAACAGGGCGGGAAGTTCGCCTAGTTTAGAGGAATTGCCCGAGCCGCAGATGGACATAATTTAAAGTTTCGCCAATTTTTGGGAGCAACAGCGTTGGCGACTTATGCACCTTAGGTGACGACCAAAGACGTTGCCGCTTTTCCTAACACTAATGTACCCAGCGCATTGTAATAGCGAACTTCCGGCGCAAAGGTGCCAGGAGTGGTTGGACCGAGCAGAATTTCATAGCGCTCGCCTGCGCCAATGATGAGGGTTTCTGCGGCTTTCTTGACGACATTTTTGCGCATTGGGCGACCGTCGGAGGCCACGATGGAAAAAGTATGTCCACCCAACCAAACTTCAGCAGTCAGGTAGCCAAAGTTCACCAGGCGAATCAACACCGCTTGACCGGCGGAGGCGGTCACGGCGACCGTCGTGTCGGTTAGCAAATTTCCGCCGTCCATGCCGTTTATCATGAAAAAGTCGGGGCGATAACGTACGTTGGCGGGGCCGCTCACAATGTGCCCAGATTTGTGCCAGGTACTATCAAATGTATGAAGTTGCCAGATGTATTCTTTGTCAAACGCCGGACCATTGGCGTAAACCAATGACTCTCCGCCGGGTGGGCGCACTACGATGCTACCCATCATGCCCATTTCCATGTGTACGACCGTGTCAACATGGCAATGGTAGTAATACGTGCCCGCAGGTGGCGCGGTAAAAATGTAGGCAAATGACGAACCCAGTCCTTTAGTGGGATCAACCCTGGACGAGGGCATATTCCCTACCCAACCGGAAGTGTCGGGATCACCGTCCACCGCCGTGGGGACGTCCAGGCCATGCCAATGAATGGTATGCGCCATCATGGAGCTTAACGTGACGGACACGGGTTCACCTTCTACCATTTCCAGAACTGGCCCAGGCGTTATGGTTGCGCCGCCATTGAAGCCTTGGTTAGTGACGGCGTTGACCAAGCCCCAAACCACGACTTTTTGACCATTGGCCATAGTGACGGTGTTCGCTGCACCCATCATCCCCATCGCACCGCCGATAACTTTCATCGTCGCATTGGTGGCGGAGACGGTTTGGAATGTTTTTACGGCGACGGCAAGCAGCGTTGTGGATGTGGACAGGGAGCCGTCTTGTCCTTTCGTCGTCGTGCCATTATTGTTCGGCGTCGCTGTTTCACTCGCGGGACTCTTCGGCTTCACTTCACGCGCTTGGATGCTTTCATCCCCACAGCCAACTAAAGTCGAGGCGCTGGCCCCTAGTGCCATCAGAAAATGCCGACGTGCGTTATTCTCTACGACTGGCGATTCCACCTTTTTGTCGTCCGAATTTACTACGCCTTTTGCCAGATCCATCGCGTCCTTGATCTCAGTCACATCGCACCCCACTTCGTCTTTTATTCTCACCTTCGATACGCTCGATCACAATCACCCCTTACGAGGCTTGTAACAAGAGCATGTTGCCAAACGGATAGACACCGTTCGCTGTAACCGCTGGCATGTAATGGCTATGCAGCGGATACGCGCCAACCTGATTAACTTCTAACAGAGTATCCACACACTCGCCGACTGAAACTAATACGCTGTCCTTCGACACCACTGCTTTTTCCTGCGTTCTATTTCGCAAAACAACGTCTACGTGGTAACCATGGAAATGCATCGGGTAATAGATAAGGCCCGCGTTGATGAACCGGATCGCCACGACTTCCGCGAGTGCCATTTTTATGAAGGTGGTGGGATCGGATTTGGTGGCGGGGTAACTCAGGCCATTTATAAAAAAATAATTGGGTTCGTAGGTCGCCATGTCAAACGTGCCGCCAGACGCGATGGCGCTGTTCAATCGACTGTCCATTTCATGTAGGAGCAAGGTATATTGCTGATCAAATAGCGTTAAATTGGGGGCAGCAGGCGCGTTGGGTGCCACGGCCGGATTCGACAAGAGGCTGTTCAGCCCTGATTGCTGAGGCAGTACGACCAACGGCCCTACCAACCCCATCGCACGGCCGAGTTGGCCATTGGCGCCATCGGTGTAAAAGTATGATCCCGGCGCCCTTAAAACAAACGCAATGGTCCCACTTGATCCAGGCGCCACAGGCGTCGAGGTTTCCAACATTCCGGGAATGACGAAATTGATCGGGCGATCTAAGGTGTTTGTTAGGCTAATTGTTATCGTATCGCCGGTGCGACCCACGATTCCAGACGCAAGGAGACCCGGACCGGGAGCGGCTTGATCACGAAATTGCCAGACTGGGACGAGTACATTGGCTGTCGCCCCGGTCGCAGCCGTCGCCACCGTTTTTTGCGCGACTTCGGCGACGAGATTGATCGTCGATCTTGTCGTTTGCGCGGCTTCTGCCCATTTTGGCATGGCCAACGTCAAACCCGACATGGAAAAGCAGGCTGCGCTCGCGGCGCTCGCCTTGAGAAATTCTCGTCTTTTCATCACCCGTTCCCCACAGAACTCTATTGTCATGCCTTCATTGAGGCGTATTTATGTTTTTAATTTTAGCTTACGCGATGGCACAAGGATACCCAGTTCATGTAATCCTTCTACGTTTCCCGATAAATGAAACACTACAGTGACTGCATGAACTCTCGCTGACAGTTGCAAGTTCCTGCCCGGCAAGGTGTAATTCAGTCGTTCCTCTTTTAACTAAATCGCGAGGCCACCCATGCGTTTACGCGTTATCGACTTCGGTCATGTTTCTGCCCTACGCTCACAAGCGATTTACCATGGCATAGCGGCGCAAATGCAGGCCGGTGACGACCCTGTGCTGACGCTGGCCAATCCCTTGGAGCCTTACGTGTGCGTGGGGGTACACCAAGAAGTTGCATTGGAAGTGGACGAGGAATACTGCCAACAGCAATCCCTGAACGTAGTTCGCCGTCACGTGGGCGGCGGGACAGTGTATTTGGACGCTAATCAACTATTTTTTCATTTCATTTATCCGCGCGCCTTGGCGCCAGTTCGGGCTGACGCGCTTTATCCTTTATTCATTCGACCGGTGGTTGAGACGTATCAAGAATTGGGCATTAACGCCGTTTTCCGGCCCGTGAACGATATTCAGGTAAATGGTCGAAAAATCGGTGGAACGGGCGCCGCGACCATTGGCAACGCGACCGTGGTGGTCGGCAGCTTTATGTTCGACTTTGACGTAGAGAAAATGTCACAGGCGATTCGTGTTCCATCGGAGAAATTTCGCGATAAATTGCATAAGACGTTGAGCGAATACATCACGACGATCAAGAAAGAATTGGCGGTGGTTCCTTCGCGTGAGGGCGTGAAAACGCTATTCCTGAAACAGGTTTCTCACTGTTTGAATGTGCAAACTCAAGAAGACTCGCCTACTGTGGCCGAATGGCAGACTATCGAGGCGCAGGAACTTGAATTGGCGGACCCGGAATGGACGTATCAAGTTGGGAAGAAGTTTGTACCGCTCGGCTTGAAGATTGCGAGCGGGACGCATCTAACAGAATTTGCACACAAAGCAGCGGGCGGAATGATTCGCGTGCATTTGCTGGAAACGGACGGACGCATTGTTCAGTTGCTTTTATCTGGTGATTTTACCTGTTTGCCTGCGACAGGCGTTCAGGAACTGGCGCAGGCGCTCGTCGGCGTGACGCTGGAGGCGGCGGCGTTGACGGAAGCTGTTGCGTGTAAATTGAATGAATTGAACCTTGATATGCCGGGTGTGACGGTGAGCGATATTGTGACTGCGGTGTTGGGCGCGGTGCATCGTTGACATGAGAATTGTTCAGAGAAACCGAATTCGCGTGGCACGCTCAAACCGGAAAGGCAATAACATGGTCTGTGGCTAACATCACGCCGATATCTTCGCCTAAATCGTGGTCGTGATGACTGGGCACGAGCGACAACACTTCAGCGCCGCTTGGCAAGCACAAGGTGTACAAGATGCTCGCGCCACGAAATGCTTTTGCGGAAACTCTGGCGCGGAGGGCGCTGTGGTCGTCGTGAACTAAGTCATCGGGCCGCAGCAAGACGGCGACTGCACTGCCTGCTGGAATCGACGCCTTGAACTCGCCTTCTATAACGCCCAATTCGATTTCGATTCGATGCTCATCCAGTACTCGGCCACGAACAAACGCACCCTGGCCGACAAAGTCCGCCACAAAACGATTGATGGGCCGATGGTAGAGATTGTAGCCGGTGTCCCACTGTTGGATCACGCCGTCATTCATGACACCGATTTCGTCAGCGATCATGAACGCTTCGAGCTGATCGTGGGTGACAAGTAAGGCCGTGACATGCTCGTGCTTGAGAATGTCACGCACTTCTATGCATAGACGCTGGCGTAAGTCGACGTCGAGATTGGAAAACGGCTCATCGAGCAAGAGCAGGCGGGGGCGTGGCGCCACGGCGCGGGCCAAGGCGATGCGTTGTTGCTGCCCGCCAGAAAGCTCATGCGGATAGAGTTTGAGCGCATTACTTAGGCCGACTAACTCTAACATTTCATTCACACGCGCAGTGCGCTCGGACCGCGCTAGATTGTGCAGGCCGAATTCGATATTTTTGGCGACGGTGAGATGTGGAAACAGCGCGTAGTCTTGAAATACCATGCCGATTCGGCGGCGTTCTGCGGGTAAGTGGAACTGCCCGGAACTCACCACCTCGCCCGCGATTCGAATTTCTCCGTTCTGAATGCGTTCAAAACCGGCGATGCAACGCAGCACAGTGGTTTTTCCGCAACCCGACGGACCTAACAAGCAACCGATTCCACCGGGTGGCAAGTGTAGGCTCAAATCTTGGACGACGTGAAGCGCATCATAGCGCTGCGATATGTTTTTTATTTCAAGTAAAGATTCAGTGTTCAGCATGGCGAGTCAGCATGATTATGGGTATAAGGCCTGCAAGAACGATGGCCACCGCGGGCAACGCGGCGCGTTCCCATTCACCTTCGGAGGTCATTTCGAACACCCGAACGGCGAGCGTATCCCAGCCGAACGGGCGTGTCATTAGGGTGATTGGCATTTCTTTCATGACGTCGACGAAAACGAGTGTCATAGCGGTCAAAAGGCCACCCCTAACGATAGGCAAATGCACGCGCCGCAAAAGTGTTGCACCGCTGGCGCCTAGACTGCGTGCGGCTTCGTCAATTGAACGCGTGACGCGCTGTAAATGTCCGTCGACGGGGCTAAATCCGACCGCCATGAAGCGCACTGACAGCGCGACGAGCATGGTTAGTAGTGTGCCTTGCAAGAATTGGCCACCGGCGTTACCAAAGTATTGGCTCACGCCGCCCAATTGTCGGTCCATCCAGGCGATAGGAATATAAGTTCCGACCGCGAGAACCGGGCCGGGCAAGGCATAACCCAAGGTCGCTACACGCACTAACAAACGTGTACCCGCATCCGCATGGCGGCGCTGGGCGTACGCCAGCAAGAAAGCCAGCCCGGCCACCATGGCGGCGGTTATTCCGGCCAATGTAAGTGAGTGCACTAGGAACTCCGCATAACGGGCATCGAGGTCGTCGCCTATCACTTCATAGGCCCACAGCAAGAGTTGACCGAGGGGAATAATAAACCCAAGTAACAAAACCACGCCGGCGAAAGCACTGGCCAGTACGGCTGTCGGCTTTGACAAGGATATACGCGCTTGGCGTCCACTGGATTTACCTACTTCAGTAAACCGTCGGCGCGCTCGCGCCTGCTGCTCCACGATAACGATGACGAACACGACTAAAATTAAAATTGAAGCGAGCTGTGAGGCCGCCGACAAGGAAAACAGGCTGAACCACGTTTTGTAGATACCCGCGGTAAAGGTGTCGTAGTTAAATACGGACACGGTGCCGAAATCGGCCAGCGTTTCCATGATGACTAACATCACGCCGCCGACTATCCAGGGTCGCGCCATTGGTAAGGCAACCCGAAAAAATCCGGCTTTTGCGCCTAACCCGAGTGACTGAGCCGCCTCTAGGGCGCGTCGCCCTTGGGTAAGAAAGGCGTTGCGCGCAATGAGGTACACATACGGATAGAAGGAAAGAATCATGACGGCAGCGACGCCCGCGCCAGAACGAATGGGCAAGGTGAGCGCGATATCGTGTTCGCGCAACCAGGTTTGCAATGGCCCGGTGAAGTCGAGCAGACCAATCGCAACAAAGGCTGTCACGTAGGCAGGGACTGCCAACGGTAGTAACAGCGCCCAAGAGAAAAACCGGCGACCTGGAAATTCGCACACTGCAGTAAGCCACGCCAAAGACACGCCCAATACGCTCGTGCCTAACGCCACACCTAGCACTAACCAGAATGTGTTCAACAACAGCCCGCCGAGCACATTGTCGACGAGATGCTCCCACACGCCCGGTTCCGATACAAAAACTGAGGACAGAATAACGCTCACGGGCAACATCACCACGCTGGCAATTATTATCGCTGGCCATCGCCAGCCGTGAAGCTGCGTCAACCAATGGGCTGACGCGGCTTCACGCCCTACGTTGTATTGCATCTAACATCCAGTATTCTTAGCGTTGTCCGTTAAAAGATGTTTTACTTGTAGCCTGCGCGATCCATCAATTTGACGGCTTCAACCTGTAACTCGCCCGCTTTGGCGACGTTGATGTTATTCGCTTTGAAGGTGCCCCAAACTGCCACGTTTGGCGCAGGCTTTACTTTCGGGTTAGCGGGATATTCCAAGTTAACGTCTGCGAATAGATTTTGCGCTTTTTCGGAAGAGAGCCATTCGAGCAGTTTAACCGCGCCTTTTTCATTCTTCGCATGCAAGGTTACGCCCGCGCCGGAAACATTAACGTGAACACCCTTGTCATTTTGATTGGGCCAAAATAACGCCAACTTGAGATCGGGGTGTTTTTCGATTAGGCGTCCAAAATAATAGGTGTTTGCGATTCCCACATCGCATTGACCGGCTGCGACGGCCTGCATCATTTTAACGTCATCGGCAAAGGGATCCGTCGCAAGATTCGCCACCCAGCCTTTTACAATTTTCTCGGTTTTCGCTACGCCATGATCAACAATCATCATGCCGACAAGCGATTGGTTGTACACCTTTTTCGAACTGCGTAAGCACAGCCGCCCTTTCCATTTGGGTTCGGCGAGATCTTCATAGGTTGCCATGTCGGCGGGCTTAATTTTCTTTGTATTGTAAACCATTGTCCTCGCGCGCACAGAAAGGCCAAACCACTTATCACCGGGATCGCGCAGATGGGCGGGTATGTTTTGTGTTAGCACATTGGAGTGTACTTGCTTGAGCAAGCCCTCTTGCTCTGCTTGCCAAAGGTTGCCAGCATCAACGGTGATGAATAGATCTGCCGGGGTATTTGCGCCTTCAGCTTTGAGGCGCTGCATCAGCGGCCCTTCTTTGTCAGTGACAAACTTAACTTTAACACCCGCTTCTTTGGTGTATGCATCAAACAAGGGTTTAATAAGCTGCTCATTTCGAGCCGAATAGACAACGACTTCTTCTGCGTTGGCGTTGGCGTTGGCGACAGCGCCGCCGACCGTTACCGCCAGCAAACCTAGCGAACAAAGAATTGATTTAATACGTGACATCGCAAAACTCTCCATATGCTCTTTAACCATTGGAGAGACTCTATCACGAATGAGAATCATTCTCAACTGCTGAGGCGAGACCTTCGTTTTAGTCCTTGCGCCCACGCCAAATTGAAATCAACAGCCAGATGCCGCTCACGGCTGAGGCTAAGAAGCCAATGAATCCGAGCGGGGGCAGACCCATCACCGTGGGCGTATTGCTGGTAGCGGAGATGATTGAGGTGCCGATAATCAACGCCGCCGTGATGATGCCTATGGTGAGACGACTGACGGCCCGGTCGATTTGATGGCCGAAATGATCTAAACGGCCCACGTCGATTTTGATCTGCACTCCACCGCGTCGCATTGAGTTTATCAATCCACGCACATCGTCGGGCAGAGAACTGAGCAAGCGTATCGCCCGCAAGCCGGAACGCCAGCCGCGCTTTATTAGAACATCCGGCTGCAAACGTGCGCGTAAAATACGCTGCAAGAATGGTGTCACTTCCGACACAATATTGAACTGAGGGTCTAGCCGACGACCCACGCCATCGAGCGAAATAAGTGTTTTGAACAAAAGCGCGAGATCGGCCGGTAACACTAATTGGTGTTCACGAATAATGGCTGCCAAGTCGCTGAGAAGCGCAGAAAAATCTAAGTCTTTTAGCGTGCGCCCGTGGTAATGATCAAGGAAGGCATCGACTTCGATCACTAGCGCTTCTTCGTTCACCGGGCGATCCCCCACCCAGATCAACACGGAATCAACAACACCTATTGCATCTTTAGTCATCAGGGCGTAAACCAAATCGGTCAATTGGTCGCGGCGTGCGGTGGAAAGCCGCCCGACCATGCCAAAATCAATAAAGGCGAGGCGATTATCTGCTAAGCAAATCACGTTACCCAAGTGAGGATCGGCGTGGAAAAAACCGTCGACTAACACCATTTTTAATACGGCACGCGTGCCGCGCTGTGCGAGTAAGCCGCGATCTAAACCCGCCGCATCCAGCGCGGCCAGTTCGCGACCATGAATACCGTCCATATATTCTTGGACATTTAGGCGCTGACTGGTCCACTGCCAATACACGCGAGGAATAACAATGTAAGGATATTCGACAAGATTGGCTGCGATGCGCTCGGCATGTCGACACTCGCCTTCTAAATCAAGTTCGCGCCGCAAAGAGAGCGAGAATTGCCGTGCGACATCAATGGGGCAATAGGGCTTAAGCTCAGGAATGCCACCTTCGGCGATTTCAGCCAAGCGCGCCAATAAGCGTAAGTCGGCTTCGATCGTTTCGGTAATTCCGGGACGTCTAATTTTGAGTACAACCGCCGTGCCATCCTCCAGCCACGCACGATGCACTTGCGCCATCGACGCGGCGGCGAACGCTTCCGTTTCGAAACGCGCGAAAATTTCTTCCGGTGCACGGCCTAAATCGGCGACGAGCTGCTCACGCAATAGCTCGAACGGGACAGCCGGAACTTGGTCCTGCAATTTTTCAAACGCGGAAATCCAATCACTGGGAAAAAGATCAACACGCGTTGAAAGCAATTGGCCGAGCTTAACAAACGTCGGGCCAAGCTCTTCCATCATGCGCGCCGTGCGCTCGGGCGGGGTGAGTGTCGCCATCGCGTGCACATCTTTCCAATGCAACACGCGACCGGCGCGTTCGAGCACACCACTCATGCCAAGGCGACGCACCATGTCGCCAAAGCCGTATCGGATTAATACCGTCGCGATTTCGTGCAGTCGCCCTAGGTCACGTGCGGCGGATATGGCCTCCCAAAACATGCGTGGGTGTTGTCTCTACGGTTTAGGTTTGGGCGAGGCAGCCACCGAGTGCAGCGCCTCGGCCATGCCAGCTAATATGCCACTAGCAACTAACGCTAATTGCTGCCCCACGGCCTTTCCTGTGCCCTTGGCCTGGGCCATGCTGTCTCGGCCAGTCTTAACAATATTTGAACGGACGGCCACCACCGCTTCTTTACTGCGCGCGCCAACTTCGCTACCACTGTGTGAAAGATGGCTCACAATGTCGCGCAAGATGTCGCCTGCGACCTGGTTCGTTTGTTTGGCGACATCCGTGACTGTTTCCAGAAACAAGGTTTCCAACGTTTCTAAAGACTGAGCGAAGGTTTTAAGGTCATGCTCCGCAAAGTGATTGGCCTTGCCACCGGCTTCTTGTGTGGCTAATTTAGCCGCCTCCGCGCTTTTGCCTAGCGCGTCGTCGAGGCCCGCCATCGCTTGGCGAAGGTTCAATTCTAACTGCACTGGATGGCGTCCTGCGCCTTCGACCACGCCTTGCGTCACGGACTCGATAACAGTGCGCATGCTCTCGCGGTCGAGGCTGCGCTGGGTCAACGCGCGCAACGTAATGTCGCGAACCAGCGTACGCACATCACCCCCGACAAAGGCGTTTTGAACATCTTGGCGCGTTTGATTTTGGACAGGCTGAGATTCAGTCATGACACACTCCTCCTTGGTTTGCGCCGATC
>JANOTC010000325.1:0-3317 GCA_031416175.1 Gammaproteobacteria bacterium | reverse complement strand
CATGAGGCGCACGTCACTTGGCCCGTGCCACTTAACCTGGGATCAAAAAAAAGCTGCTTGCCCAATTCTGCGCGCTGTTCCGAATATTTGTTGTCGTCCGGATAGTTTGGCATGTCGGGCAATAGCCATTCTTTTAAGCTCGGGTGACCGGCCTCGTAAACATGCGCCATTTCGGCGAAAGACGTGTTGGGTACTATACCTGCCAGCATTATCAGTGCGCTGGCGAGTGGAAACCCTCGACTAACACTCCCATTCATTATCGACTTGTGCAGCATCATTTGCCTCCTAGCATGAAGATAAATTCAACTTTAGTGCTCGCGTTACACCTTAAATTTGTCAACGACGTGATTTAAATCCGTCGCTAAAATGGTCGCGCCCTTGACTTGTGCTTTCAACGACCTCCGCGAGTTGTTGAATATGGGTACTTAACACAACCAATGAGTTTTCCAGCATTTGCACGGTTAGTCGTAGCCAATGCGTTATTCATTACAGTCGAGATGCAGAAAACAGGTAAATAATTATTTAATGCAAACCGCGCGCACTTGATGTAAATCAGTATGACCTTGTAAGCTCTTCTCGATGCCGTCTTGTTTTAAGGTGCGCATGCCTTGTTTTGCAGCCTGAAAAACGATTTCCGCGACGGTGGCGCGGCGTTGAATCAAGACCTTCACTTCTTTGCTGGCAACCAACAATTCATGGAGACCTAAGCGTCCCTCATAGCCGGTGTCGCCACACTCATCGCATCCCACCGCTTCGGACATCTTGAGTTCTTTGCCGTTGCCATAGTCCTCTAGCCATCGTTTGACTAGTGTATCTCGATAGGTTTGTGCTTCTTCGCTAGTGGTATCTAGCACATCCGAATAATACTCGGTGGCGAGCAGTTCCAGTTCTTCTTGGCTGGCCGTGCGTGTCGTCGAACAAATAGGGCACAATCGTTTGGCTAGGCGCTGGGCCAGAATTCCTAACAATGCGTCGGCGAAATTAAAAGGGTCCATGCCCATGTCTAACAATCTAACCACGCTTTCTGGCGCGCTGTTAGTATGCAACGTGGAGAGTACCAAGTGGCCCGTGAGCGATGCTTCAATTCCAATGTGGGTGGTTTCCTGATCACGCATTTCGCCGACCATGATCACGTCCGGGTCGGCGCGCAAAAATGAGCGCATGGCATAGGCGAAATTGAGGCCGATTTTGGTATTTACTTGAACTTGGCGCAGCCCTTGTTGCGTAATTTCGACTGGGTCTTCTGCGGTCCAAATTTTACGGTCGGGCGTGTTGATGTGACCGAGAATGGAATGCAGCGTTGTTGTTTTGCCTGAACCCGTGGGTCCGCAGACAAGAAAAAGACCGTAGGGTTTTGCGACCGCCGCTTGAGTTCTTTCTAAGTTCTGTTTGCTTAGGCCCAATTGCTCCATCGCAATCGGTTCGCCATTCGCTAATACACGCATGACGACGTCTTCCATACCCCCGGAGGTGGGAATCGTGGCGACGCGCAATTCTATATTGGCAGGGCCAAATTTGCGGAAGTCGATCTTGCCGTCTTGCGGCTTTCGGCGTTCCGAAATATCTAAGTTACTCATAATTTTGATGCGTGAAATTAACGCATTGCGAAACGTATAGGGGACGTCCACGTAATGAAGTAGGCTACCGTCTTTGCGGAAACGTACGACGGTTTTTCGTTTGCCGGGATACGGCTCAATATGAATGTCAGAGGCGCGTTGTTGATACGCGTCCATAATCATCTTGTTGACGAGGCGGACTAACGCGTTGTCACTTTCGCCAATTTCGGCCTCATTGCTATCGGATTCTTTGTCATCTTGGCCCAATTGTTGGGCTAACAAGTCAATGTGTGAACTGTAATGCTGATTAATGGCCCAGTCGATGTCTTCGCGTGAGGCCATTACTGCCTCAATGAAGCATTTGGTGTGAAAGCGCAAATCCTCAATGGGCGCGCGGTTCATTGGGTTTTCTACGGCGATAATCAATTTTGCGTCGTGCACATAGAGCGGCATCAAATTGTGCCGTCGGGCGATTTTTTCAGGCACGCGCCCAACCACTTTCTTGTCGATGGCGAACTTGCGTAGATTAACAAATGGAATGCCGAGCTTGCTGGCGAGCGTTTTCTTTAACCCATCTTCGGTGACTGCGCCCATGTTAATGAGGATTTCGCCGAGTGGAGTTTTGCGATTTTCGCGTTGGCGTTCAAGGGCCGTTTTGAGCTGCGTGTCGGTAATCATGCCTTCCATTATTAGCGCCTCACCTAAGCGCAAATTAGGGGAAGACTGCTGTCGGATCAGCGCTTGTTGAAGTTGTTCGGGCGATACAATTTCGTCTGCCGTTAAATACTCACCGAGTTTGCGGTTGCGTAGCTTTTGTTGTTCTTGTAAACCTTGGTTGAGTTGGTCAGAGGTAACTTTGTTATTTTGAACCAGCAAATCGCCAAGGAAAGGTCCTATCCGATGGTGTTTTAGCGAAGGCATGGGCACAAACATATGTGAGTAATTGCCAAACGCTTGTGCTTGAAATAAGTGAATTCCGTTCTGATCAATCACATGCCCCAGCGTCTCTCCTTGTGCACGGGTGCCGTCAACAAAGTCGAGTTCAAAGTCTTGATGTCCAGGAGGCAAAGGCACGTCTGGTGACATTCCCTTGATGACGTCATCTGACCCCTTGAATCGACGGGAATTGAGTAAATGAACCGCTTTGACTTTTGAAAGAAGCAATTCGGAGCGTTCGTGAGTGCGCTTGTCCGATATCACGATCTTCGCGTCTGCGCCGAGATATTGCTGGATGTCAACCGTCATAGTCCGCCCATCTAAGAGCGAGATCATCGCAGGTTCCGGAATGCCGGGCGGCGCGACGGCAGATTCACTGCTGCGCGGCGGCATGGGAAACTCGATTATGGTTACTTCCGTCATGAACGTCATCCTGCATAAACACGGCCAGCGCATGAATGTCGACAGGAAACACCAGGTTCTTTAGGTGATGGGAAATGTTTCTGCTTGTAAAGTTCGTGATTCGCGGAGTAGACGGGTTGGCTGTTCGGCGACAATTAGTCTGACAGCTACCGGGCAGGTTGAAGGGGTATGTCAAGAGTTAATCGACTCTGTTCAAGGTCAATTCCCGTCGTGATCCGACTGAAGGCTTCGCCCGCCACCCGCGCCTTCTGACGATCAGCCGCCAACCTTGATCTCCAATGGCCCAAAAGGCGATATGCTCATTGTTAGAGTGAATTGCGCGAATTACGCTGGGCAATACATCATGCCGCTAAATTTCACCGGCCAATCGCAAACAACGCGCATGCAATTTCTCATGTTGCA
>JANOTC010000324.1:0-9378 GCA_031416175.1 Gammaproteobacteria bacterium | reverse complement strand
TCGAGTCGTTGGCAATAAATTCCAAATCCTAATGATTTTGCGGGTCGTCGGTTGGCAAGCCTTCGTTGTTTGCCGCCTTTAAAAGACGCGCATCGGAAGCGAGGAAAATCAGCGCAGGAAGATTGGCGGATTGCAGTTGAGCGTTGGCGAGCAGAGCAACAAGCCCACCAACATCGGGCCGAACTTGCTCATATGGCGCGATTAAATACGATGGGTGAAATGGCAACGGGGATGGCCCACGAACTCAACCAGCCGCTAACGGCTATTGCCACCTACACGGATGTCGCGTTGCGGATGCTAGATACGACAACGCCTCCTTACCTAAAAATTCGGGAGGCATTGCAACGATCACGCGAACAAGCGCAACGCGCGAGCGAACTAATTCGACACTTGCGCAAGCTCGTTAGAAAACAACGGCCACAAAAGAAAGATGTCGATATCAATGCGTTAGTGCATGAGGTTATTCGCTTTATTCACTATGACGCGAATCGACGCAGCCAGCAGTTTATGTTGCAACTGGAACCTACCCTGCCGCGTGTTTACGCTGATTGTATACAGCTTGAACAAGTGCTACTCAACTTGATTCGAAATAGCATGGATCGAATTTCATCTGCGACGGCGGAAAAAAGAGAAGTCTCGCTACTCACTTTTGTCAATTCGGAGGGCCTCATCCAAATTACTGTCGCCGATACGTTTCCGGATCTACCGTGGATGAGTAAAAGCCAAACGGAAACTATCGTGTCGAATTACGACGGCGCTACTAGAATGGATATGAGCCTTTCTATTTGCCATTCTATCATTGCTGCGCATAGCGGCTATTTGCGCTCCGAGTCTAGACCAGGCTCGGGGCGCGCGTTTCATGTATTCTTGCCACCGGCGCCACTCTTAACCGTAACATGAGCAATAGGCCAACCGCGTTTATCGTAGATGACGACCAAGGCGTACGCGATGCCATTTTGTACTTGCTTCATTCGCAGAACATTTTGGCGAAAGGGTATAGCACGGCAGCCGAGTTAGTTCGGGCTAACCGCGCTGCTAAACCAGCCCCCCATTTCACATATTCAAGAACGCGCTTTATGGACTTTTTTGTGTTCAACTCCAACCTCATTAATCTCAACTTGCAAAGCGCAGTCGACCATGCCACCGTATCGGTTATCAATCAGATCGGCAAATTGTGCCCGTGCAAGGTATAACATCATTCACACTCAACCGTGACAGGGACATCGATGCAGTCTGCGGCCATTGTTAATATTGTCGATGACGACGAAGCCGTGAGAGACGCGATAGGGATGCTGATGAATTCAGTTAAGCTGTCTGCACGAACCTTCGATTCTGCACGGACTTTTTTGGCAGGATTTGACCCCGGCAAACCCGGTTGTATCGTATTAGATGTCCGTATGCCCGACATGAGCGGACTCGACCTTCAGCGCGAACTCGTGCGCAGGGAAGTCAGCACGCCAATCATTATTATCACCGGACACGGCGATGTACCCATGGCCGTACGTGCACTAAAAGAAGGCGCAATGGACTTTATCGAAAAGCCTTTCCACGACCAAGACTTGCTCGATAGTATTTCGAAAGCGATTACCAAGAGCATTTCATTAATAAGCGAACACGCCGCGCGAGCACGTTTCCGCCTGCAGTCCAATTTACTGTCTGCGCGGGAGAGGCAAGTAATGGATATGTTAGTCGCCGGAAAATGCAGCAAAGATATTGGCAATGCGCTGAACATCAGCTCAAAAACGGTTGATGTTCATCGCGGCCACATCTTGGACAAGACCGGGGCCAAATCTATCATCGAACTCGTGCATTTAAATCTGTCGCGCGGCCAAAACGGATAGTCAACGCTACTTGCCTTTCTTTTCCACCGTGGTCGCAACCATCTTGTAAAGCACAAAAAAGGAGACACACAATATGAATCAATAAACCACGCGTACATTTTTGTGCGGCGGCGTTCCACCCACCTTGCAAGAAACAAAACGAAACGCGCGGTCGTAGCACACCAGCACTTCCGAAAATTGATTACCGCTTTCTACACGCACCACCACGTTGTCACGCTTTAATCCTACTTTGACGTTCGCCGCCACCAACGCATCGACGATTTCTCCGGCAGGCACATTGCCATCACGCTTTCGCGCCAGTTCACGTAAATCAGGCATGGCGAGCGCATCATTTAATTGTGCTGTCCGCCCAAAATAATCGCGCGGCGATTCAAATGCGCAGCTCCCGTGCTTTTGCCACTCGCCCTGCATTAACTTCACACTCGGCACGGTGCACAGGAAATCGCGCGCTGTTGCGCGATCTACCAAACTCGCCTTGCAATGTCGGGGTTGGTCACACTTGCCACGACCATTGCGCGATTGCGGCCACAAGCCATGCACAACCAGGCCAAAACGGTTCGTTTCACATTGAAAGCGCGCGTCGTTACGACCGCCGTTATCTTGGCAATATTTCGGCGACCACGAAAGCGATAACACGTAATTGTCCACCACGGCTCGCGTATTTTCACAGTCCACTCGCACCAAATGCGTCGCCGGTAAATTTAACCCGTCCGGCACGCGGCACGCTTGCTCGGCGAGGGCTGGCCCCGCCAATAAAACGAAGCTAACCGTTATGGTACGTAGAAAGTTCTTGAACATTATACCGCCTTGATCGGAATAACCCGTCGATCCATGATAGTACCCGTCAAATTGGCACCTTCTGTATCTGCACCCGTTAAGTTCGCCCCTAACAAATTGGCACCACTTAAGTCTGCCAAGCGCATATCCGCCCCTTCCAAATTGGCGTCACGCAAATCCGCGCCCGCCAAATCATATTGAACCAAGTTCGCGTCTTTAAGATTCATTCCCCGCAAATCTGCACCACGTAAACTATGACTCGGCCATGACACTAAAACATCGAAACCTTTTCTGTCGTATATCTCAATCATAGTGTTATGCGTTTAAACCCATGTTTGCTTTCAATTCGTGAATGGGAATCACACTGTCAGTTGCCACCGGCGCATCGGCTTGCGGCCACGCAAATGGATCAGCATCTTCGTCCATGGTTTCGCCCGGCGTGTCCAAGCCAATTAATTGCGACTCCAAGCCTTTGAAATTGTGGCAATCACGGTCCATTAATTGACTGGCTCGCACATGCCCAATCGCATGCAACATATTGCTCGGTACTTTCGGATTTTCGACGGCCAGTTGGTGGATCAAACCCTTCACGCGCTTACGCGTCATATTCAACTGCGAGCCACATAAGTTGCACGGAATAATCGGATACTGTTTCTTGGCTGCGTAAGCAATAATGTCTTGCTCTTGGCAATACACCATGGGCCGAATCACAATGTGGCGTTTGTCGTTGGTCAACAATTTCGGCGGCATAGAACGAATTTCGCCGTTGTACAAAATTCCCATCAGCAGACTTTCGATTAAATCGTCGCGATGATGGCCCAAGGCAATTTTAGTAAATCCATTTTCGCGCGCATAACGGTAAATAATGCCGCGTCGCAATCGTGAACACAACGAACAGTACGTCTTACCTTCTTCTACTTTATCCAAAACAATCGAATACGTATCGCGGTGCAAAATCTCGTGGGCGTAGCCGCCCTCTTTTAACCACACCCGTAAACCACTGTCCTCCCAACCGGGCTGACCCTGGTCTAAGGTAAGTGAAAACAGCTCAAATTTATTGCGACTGCGAATGCGTAACTGATTAAGTATTGTCAGCATCGTGTAGGAGTCTTTGCCGCCCGACAAACAAACGAGTACACGGTCGCCGGTTTGAATCATATTGTAGTCAGCAATCGCCTTACCCATGTAATGCGACAATTTCTTTTCAATTTGCGCTAAATTCATATGGCACGCCGCACGTATTTTCTCGATACATAGTCATCCACAATCAGCTGAAACTCGGCCGCAATGGCATCACCTTTCAGCGTCACTGTCTTTTCGCCATCGACGTACACCGGCGCCACCGGGCGTTCTCCCGTACCTGGCAAACTAATGCCGATATTGGCGTGTTTACTCTCGCCTGGCCCGTTTACCACGCAGCCCATCACGGCCACCGTCATATCTTCCACGCCGTTGTACGATTTACTCCACACCGGCATTTGGTGGCGAATATAAGTTTGAATATCTTTCGCCAATTGTTGAAAATACGTGCTAGTTGTTCGCCCACAACCTGGACACGCGATGACCATCGGCGTAAATGCGCGCACACCTAAGGTCTGCAAAATCTCCTGCGCAACAATCACTTCTTGCGTACGATCTCCGCCCGGTTCAGGCGTTAGCGATATCCGAATGGTGTCGCCGATTCCTTCTTGCAAAAGAACCGAAAGTGCCGCCGTAGAAGCAACAATTCCTTTGGAACCCATGCCCGCCTCAGTCAAACCTAAGTGCAAAGCATAATCACAACGACCCGCCAAATCGCGATAAACAGAAATTAAATCCTGCACGCCGCTCATTTTGCAGGAAAGAATAATATGGTCGCGCTTTAGCCCCCACTCCTCCGCTTTAGCCGCGCTTTCCAAGGCAGATCGCACCAAGGCCTCATGCATCACAGCGGTCGGTTCTTTAGGATCGTCTAAGCGACCGTTTTCGTCCATCACCTGCGCTAACAGCGCTTGGTCCAAGCTTCCCCAATTCACGCCAATGCGCACCGGCTTATCGTAACGGCAAGCGTATTCAATCATCGTGGCAAATTGCGCATCGCGCTTTTTACCTTTACCAACATTCCCGGGGTTTATTCGATATTTGGCCAGGGCTTGCGCGCAATCAGGATATTTTTCCAACAACTTATGGCCGTTGAAATGGAAGTCGCCCACCAGCGGCACGGCAAGCCCCATCTTATCGAGCTGCTCGCGAACGCGCGGCACAGCCTCGGCAGCTTCCTCGGAATTTACCGTTATTCGCACTATTTCCGATCCCGCCTTGGCCAGTTGGGCCACTTGCACAGCCGTGGCTATGTAATCGGCGGTATCGGTATTAGTCATGGACTGAACAAGAACAGGCGAATCGCCACCCACGGTGACGGGGCCTATCTGGACCGCGACGGAACGGCGGCGCTGAACGGGCGATTGCATAGGGTTTCGCGTATGTAGGAAAAGAGCAGATGATAGCGCAAAAGCGCTCACCTGTAACGGCGGACATGCGTGGCACGCAGGTAAATTCGCCTTACCGTGAGCTAAAAAAATCGCGGCGCCTCGCTGAGAGACGCCGCGATTGACTATTCCTTCACATTACTTTGAGAGACGTGGGGGGTGCTTTGAATGCAAAAGCGAATGTTCTTGATCGTCTTCAGGGATCGGATTGTGCCCCAATAACGCATCGACCTGATACGGAAAACTTCCGCATTGATTGCGATTCGACGTATCGCAGCTTTTTACCGAAAACAGCCCATAAATTGGGTCATAGCCGAGAATCCCCGTGAGACAAGGGTATATGGAGATCATCATCGACACCGCTTGCCAATACTCGATCATAGCACCAGGTTGCAACAACTGAAAATACGGAACCCCGAGCATCGCAAAGCCCAATACCACCCGAATCGTCCGGTCAATAGCGCCAACGTTTTGGTGTACGAAATAATCTGCGTTTTGTTTCATAGCCTAGTCCTCCTGTGACTTTCTATCACACTCGGCAGTAGACCATAGGAACACTACGCAGTCGGTGACTATGTCACATAGGCGCACTACCAGCCGATCTTAGGCCTTTAGAATCGACGATTTCAATATAGCCCCGATGCAAGCGCACCCAGCCGTGATGCTCAAAATTCTTTAATTGCCGACTCACTACCTCCCTGGCACTGCCTAAATTCGCCGCCAAATCATGATGAGTGGCATGGACCACGCCCTCATCGTCCCGCAGATTCAACAAGGACTTCGCCAATCGTTGGTCCAGATGTCCATAGGCCGTTTCCTCTAACAACGTAAGCAATTCCGTAAAACCTTTTTCCACGTTTCCAAATACGAATTCACGAAATTTTGGTGAGCACATCACTGCTTCTTGAAACAGCGTTTTCGGGATCAACACCGCACGTACAGCCGTTTCTGCCACCGCTTCCGCATGATAACGGTCATTCGCCAACAAACACGACGTGGTCAATTCACACGCCGCCCCGGAACCGACACGATACAATGTCATTTCGCGCCCGTCTTCGGTTACTTTTTGCACCCGTACCAGGCCTTCAGTCACTAACAAATAGTGAATGCACGCCTCACCTTGACGAAACACGACTTCGCCCGGCGCCAGCTCCAACATACGCGCATGAGCAACCATGTTATCCCAAACAGGATTGTGAATAGCGACAAGATTCGGAAAATGCTCAAGCCAGTTTAACTTCACAACTCTTTGGCCCATAACTAAAACCCCCAAAGCTGCCCGCGATGCCCCTCCGTGGCGCTACTCGCCACCCTCACCCACCTATAGACAACACTGCGAGCAAGATTACTGTCTTAAGGTATTTGGGTGATGCACGTTGCGACTATTTAGGAGTATTCACGTGTCATGCCACGGGCATCAAAAAGAAAGCGGAATTAACGCGCGAACCGCGTCCGCGCAAGGAAAAGTGGGTGCTCTAGGCCGCCAACATTCACGCGACCGATGCGGCAGAAACGAGATCCTCTACCACCGCAGCAAAGGGTTTTTGCGCACTATTCTCGATGATAGCCGCTTTTTCGCGCATGTTTGGATCTAAATTCGCGAGTCCTGCCAACATGTCTTTCAGCATCATCTTCGGATCATCGAACAGCCCGGATTGCGAAATTTGATCCAGCATGGACTTCACAGACGTCAAGAAATCGCTGACCGGCTCAGCAAGCGAAGCCGGTACCGCTTGCGAAGACGCCGGAGCATCTGCATAAGTACTTACCCTTTGGTAGGCTCTCACTTCTGTTTTTGTTTCAGTTTGACTCATATTTAGCGAAAACGCCGACAGCGTCGAGGTATCTAGCCCTAGCTTGCTCGCATGGGCTACCGCCGCGTGCGCATCGCCGTCAAAAAACTTATCCGCCAACGAACCCACTTTGTCGACCAATTTACTAATCGAATCCAACTCTTCTGCACTGAGATCGCCTTGAACGCTCAACGAAAAACTCGATTCCGACGACGACTCACTGGCGCTTGCGTATACCTGCGAACCGTCGCTAGACGACTGAAACTGCGTCTGGGACGACGAATTCTTTCCGCCAATTTCGACGTTGACGAGATCCCCTTCACGGGTACGAACTTGTAAGGTAATGAACTGCGTTTGCGTGAGCGAACTTGCCCAGAGCTGGGACTCAGATACCGTATGGGCAGCGCCATGTTGCTCCGCAGTCACCGACTTTTCGGGCAATTTCCGCCCCTCTTCTGAATCCCGACCCTTCGCCTTTTCCGGCTGCGCCTGTGCAAATTGATTAAGCCAGGGTGCCAACGAATGACTATTGGCGGGAGCAAAAGACGAATTTACATGCATGTCGGCAACACCTAACAAAACTGAGACGCAGTTCTCACTTTGCAATTGTCGGCCAAAAAAACGAAGACTTAAGGCTTGTCGAACGAATCAATGTGTATTTCGCGCATCGGAGTGCACAAACACCCAGGCGGCTGTTACGCCAAACACAAAATAATGCTGAGTTTGCACTAAGGGGCTGTCAGCGAACGTTGCGCCACGTAAATCGTCGTAGCGCGCAAACGCCGCTGCCCACAGGCGCGGCGAGTTTCGTACTAACGACAGCGTCACGCGACTTCCGCTGTAGCCCGCGCCAGGGTGGTATTCAGGGCGTTGCGGCGTGACATCGCCCGCGTTAACCTCGTAAAAATAGTCATGGTAGCGCTCACTGCCAAACATTGGCCCCGTCGCCACAGAAAACTGCCAACGCGAATCTCCGCGTATAGTACGGTTAAACTCAAGATACGGTGCCAATACCCAACCTCGATAGGCTAACCACGGGCTCCCAACTGAAAATACCGGCCGCCACGGCACATGGAACCAAATCGAACTGGCACTTTCGACATCTCGCGCTATGCGCCAATCGATAGTCGGACCGATTTCGGCTACCGAATCCAAGCCAGCCATGCCAGAACGCAGACCGTTTTTTTCACGCCGAACGGGTACATTTCCGGCGATACTAAAGTCCAGTTTAACGGACTCCGACTTAAGCAATCCCGCGCGAATGCCATCATCGTCGATTCGCACGCTTTCTCCACGGTAACGCAGGTAAGGAAAGGGAATGGAATACGACTTCGTGGCCGAAATACCGCGATACGGCGGCACCTGAACAAAACCCAAGCCTAGACCGGCTTCCCACTTGGGCAAGTGATCAGCACGCACTGCCGCGCTCTGGCCCAACATGACGAAGGCAAGCAAGATCACAGCGACGCCGCACCGAAAAGAGAAAAGAAAAGAGCAACGGCCAACCGTCATGTTGACGGCGAGGTGGGATCCTGCGCGGTATCCGTTGTGGGCTTGGCGTATACAAGAAAGTCCGGCGCCACTGCGCCACCGGAAACAACGAAGTTCATCGCTTCATCGATGGTCCAATCCGTCGCCACCACGCTTTCGAGCGGCACAATCTCTACGTAACCCGAGGTCGGATTTGGCGCGGTCGGAACGTAAACAGCCGCCAACTGCTGACCCGTATTCTTATCGGTCATAACGCGCGTCATAAAACCGACCGCTTTCATTCCCGGCGTAGGGAATTCGATTAAGACCACGCGCTGACCACCCCCACCCGGCTTCTGCTGCAACGCGTTCACCAACTTTTTCGCTGCGCCGTAAATCGTTTGCACGAACGGAATGCGTTGCATCAACGCGTCAAAGAACTGCAACATCCGCTTGCCGATGACAAACGTCGCCGTGAGGCCAAGCAGATACAAAGCCATCAGCGTCAAAATGACTGCAAGCAGCGACTGAAACCACGGCGTGAGCATCCATTCCGCCAACGCGGGCGCAACCGATTGCACGCCACGTGACACGGCCTGAACCAATGGCGTACCTACCTGGCGCAGTTTTTCAAGAATAAAGTCAAATACCAGCCACGTAATCCAAATCGGAATAACCGTAATCACACCCGCCAACAAATTCCGTTGGGTGTGATTAATTAGACGCTTTTGCGTGAGGTTGGGAATGTTTGAATTTGTCATTTGAACGAATTGTGAATCTCTGGAGGAGCAGGTCGGCTCCGTGCGCAGTGTAACAAGCGCCACTGCGCCAGGAAAGAGCGAGGCGCAACGGCTAGCGAAGATCTACGGAAAATCTACATCCCTCCGCCTGCGCCACCATGTGCTGGTGCTGGTGCTGGTGCTGGTGCTGGTGCAGGTGCTGGTGCTGGTGCTGGTGCAGGTGCTGGTGCAGGTGCTGGTGCTGGTGCTGGTGCTGGTGCTGGTGCTGGTGCTGGTGCTGGTGCTGGTG
>JANOTC010000323.1:0-7242 GCA_031416175.1 Gammaproteobacteria bacterium | reverse complement strand
CGTGCGCGACCTCACCGGCAATCAGGCAACCTTTATTAATCAACGCCCCGCCAAAGGGGACGCGCCGTTAGCGGATAACGACCTTATACGACTCGGCGACAACGGACCCCAATTGCGTTATCTCGGCAAAGGCCGCTTTGTTGAGGAAGTGGTGGTCAGCTCCAAACCCGTCGAAACGGGTTTTTCGGTGGACGACAATATCGCTTCGCATCGAGATTTTGCCGATACGCCCGATAAACCGTCGAAGAAGAATTTGTTGAACTTCTTGTTCAAGAAAAAACCTTAATCACCCCGCTGGAGTCTAGACAAAGTGATACAGCAAATTGGGCGCTACGAAATCCTTGAGCCACTCGGCCACGGTGCCATGGCCATTGTGTATAAAGCCCAAGACCCAAAAATCGGGCGAACCCTGGCCATCAAGGTGCTGCGTCCCGAACGTTGTGCCGACGAAGAATACCGCATGCGTTTCTTGCGCGAAGCCAAGGCGGCTGGCGCGTTGTCGCACTCTAACATTGTCACCATGTATGATGTTGGCGAAGTCGAAAACACGCCTTACATCGCCATGGAACTCTTGGATGGCACGCCGCTCGACGAAGTCATGAAAAAAGCGGGCAAAATGGACCTAGTCACGGTCTTGCGCTATGCCATTCAGCTGGCCGACGCCCTCAATTACGCCCATTCAAACGGCGTGATTCACCGCGACGTTAAGCCAAGCAATATCATCGTGTTGCGCGATGGCATGACGGTCAAAATTACCGACTTCGGCATCGCCCGCTTGGAAGCGGCGGACGTCACCCAGCAAACCCAAATGGGCGAAGTGCTCGGCACCCCGCAATACATGTCGCCAGAACAAATCTTGGGCAAGAACGCCGATGCGCGCTCTGATTTGTTTTCATTGGGCGTCATTCTTTATCAGCTATTGAGTGGCGAGAAACCATTTAAGGCCAACACCCTGGCCACGCTGCTATTTCAAATCGCCACTGAAAATCCAGAACCGATTGGTCAAGTCGCGCCGAATTTGCCTTCCGCATTAAAGCAAATTGTCGAAAAACTGCTCAAAAAACAGCCTGAAAAGCGCTTTCAAACCGGCAAAGATTTAGTGCACGCATTACGTTCGGTGTTAGACGACGTCAAAGCCAGTCAAGCCACCGCAACAAAAGAAAAGATCGTTCCTTTTCACATTAAATGGTCGCTGATCATGACCAGCATTGTCGCTGCGACCATGATTCTGGTAGGGACTTACCTCTACCAAAAACAATACAAAGCGATGACCGACCAAATTCTCAACTACGGCGGATCACTTTCCCGCTTCGTTGCCACTGAAAGCGCGGAATCGGTTCTGAGTGAAGACTGGGCGGCCATTGAATTGTTCGTGCAAGACGCTATTCAGAAACAAGACTTCGCTTACCTCAGCATCATCGACCACAAAAACGTGGTGCGCGGGCATAGTCGCAAAATGGGCATTGGCCAAACGCTGGCCGCGCCGCTGATTGTGGGTGACTTTGGCGAAGTAGGCGGAATTGTTGTGCGCGCAATTGATGATGGTGGAAAGTTGGTGCTCGATTTTGACGCGCCGATTCAATTCCAAAATACCGAAATTGGCCGCGTGCACTTAGGATTGCCTAAAGCCCCGTTAGACGCGCTCGCCAATCAAGTCATTGCCATGCTCAGCATACTCGTGTTAGTCACGCTCCTTGCCGTGGGCATTATCACTTACGTGATGGGCCGCCGAGTCACCGCGCCAATCAGCATCTTGGGTAAAGGCATGGACGAAATGACCGCTGGGCATTTTTCCTATCGCCTAGAAGGCGCAAGTAAAGATGAGTTTGGTGAATTATTCCGCACCTTCGATGTGATGGCCGAGTCTTTACAAAAACAAGAAGAATCGCGTGCGGTCAGTGCAGAGTTGGAGTGAATTAAACGCATTTAGGTAACACTCGAGAAACCCGAATAATTTGAAATTTAGGGGCGACGCACAAATGAAAAAACCGAGGTACCGCCTGTTGCGGAGTTGTGGCTTAACGATCTGCGCAAGCGTCATGGTTAGCTGCGCTAGCATGCAGCCCGTGCCTGCGCCTATTTCGACTCCAGCACCGGCGGCAACCCCGACGCCACGGGTAGTCGACGTGGTCAAAGGCGCTGAGTTCGTTGTCGTCAAAGCGAACAAGGGCGACAGCTTAGCGTCACTGGCGAAAACGCATCTTGGCGGCGCCGACAAGGCGTGGGTGATCGGCGATTTTAATGGCGTGGAACAAGTTACGCCGGGCCAGGAAATTGTCATCCCGCTCAAGCCGCAAAATCCCGTTGGCGTGACAGCCGACGGTTACCAAACCGTCCCCATATTGTGCTACCACCGTTTTGGCGACAACTTCGGCAAACTCTCCGTTTCTTCCGAAAAATTTCGCCAACAATTAACGTTCTTGCGCGACAACGGATACCGTGTGGTGCCCTTGTCTGACCTCACCGGTTTCCTCCAAGGCAAAACCGCGTTGCCCAGACATGCCGTTGTGATCACCATTGACGATGGTTATCGCTCGACGTTCGAAATCGCCTACCCCTTGCTGAAGGAATTTGGCTTCCCCGCCACGGTATTCCTCTATAGCGATTTTATGGGCGGACGCGACGCCGTTTCCTGGCAACAAGTCGAGGAAATGAGCAAAGATCCATTAATTGACTTACAACCGCATTCAAAATCGCATCCTAACATGGCGCTGAAGTTGGAAAAGGAAACTGACGCCGCGTATGCAAGCCGAATTGCTCTTGAAGTGAATGAGCCAAGTAAACGCATCGAAAAAGTCACACGTCGCCCAATCCACACGTTTGCTTACCCGTACGGCGACACCGGCGACCTGGTCATTAGCACCCTGGCGGCGGAAAAGTTCAACTTAGGTGTTACAGTGCAGCCCGGCACCAATGCCGCGTTCGCCTACCCGTATATGCTGCGACGCACGATGGTGTTCGGTGATTTCGACGAACAACAATTCAAGCGCACCCTCGTCACCTTTGAACCGCTGACAACAAAATGAATACTCAAACTAACCTAATTTGCGCTAGTGCATTGGCAGTGTTGTTAGTGGCTTGCGGCGGCATTGTGCCCGTCCCGTCGCCGTCACCTAAGCCGGAAGCGGTTAGCGCTACCCCGGCTAATCCAGCACCCACTCAGAAAGCGGAAGTAAGCACCGTATTGCCATTTGACTTGGCCGCACGCAAACAACAAGCCATCCGCTTAGCGGAAGAAACCGACTACCGCTCCGCCTTAATCCAGTGGAAAATTTTACAAACCTTGCAACCCGACGAACCGGAATACAGCAAGCGAATTCGAGATCTTGAAGACCTGATCAATCGCGAAATTCAGGCGCGCACTAACGAAGGCAAACAAGCGGCGGCGCAGGACAATCCCGCCGGAGCCAAACACGCCTGGCTTGCTGTGCTCGCACTTGACCCACATAATCAAACTGCCTTACAAGTACTACGCGCCATCGAAGAGCAGCGCGTGAAATCCATTCAGGCAACCAACACCGCGCACGTGCGTCGAATAGCCACCAGCAAAAACGGTGATCGCCCCGCTGAAGAAAGAAACCAAGCGGATTATTACTTGGAGATGGGTATACATTTGTTCGAAGAACGCGACTGGCAAGGCAGCCAACGCGAGATTGAAAAATACCTAGGCGCGTATCCCGATGACCCGAAAGCACGTACGGTGCTCGCCCGTGTACACCAAAGCATGGCCCTCGAATTGGAAAAAGAGGGGCAATTGACCGCAGCGGCTGAACATTTAGACAAAGCCAAAGCACTCGACAAGAAGGTAGGCAAAGCCGAAGCCGGACGCGCGCAAAAAATAAAGAAAGAACTCGCCGAACAATTCTATCAAGAAGCGTTGCGCTTGCCGCGTGACAACCTAGACGACGCTATCGTGCTTCTGCGCAAAGCGGTCAGCTTCGATCCAAACCATAACAAAGCAAAAGGTCGACTAGACAAAACCTTGCAAATGCAAAAAAAACTCAAAGCCATTAGTAACGCGACGGAAAAGCCACGCTGAGCCTATGTCCCACCATTCAGTGGTGTGCATACTCAACAATGCCTGTTAGCACTCTACTCAGCATGAGGTAAAGGCGCCCGATGGAACTGCGAATTGTTACCCAGCTAAGTGAAATTGGACGCGACGAATGGAATGCGTTGCCTGGCACGCACAATCCCTTTCTGCGCCATGAGTTTCTTGCTGGACTCGAAACATTTAATTGTTTGGCACCTTATGGATGGACTCCCCAACACTTAATTGCGACAGAAAACGGTCGCTTGGTCGGCGCGGTGCCGATGTACATTAAAACCAACACCTACGGCGAGTTCGTCTTTGATTTCTCCTGGGCGCAAGCCTACGAAAACGCCGGATTAGCCTATTTTCCCAAATTAGTTGTCGCTGTGCCCTACTCACCTGTGAATGGTAAGCGATTGCTCTGCAGTGACCCACACGTTGCGCACGCCTTGATGCTCGGCGCGCGCGAACACGCTAAGCGTCTAAACGTCTCTTCCTTACATTGGCTGTTTCCCAGCGAACAAGACACGCAACAATTGGAACAACACGGCTACCTGCGTCGAACTGGCTGCCAGTTTCACTGGACCAATGCAGGCTACCGCGATTTCACTGATTTCCTCTCGACTTTTAGCGCTCAAAAGCGAAAAAGTGTAAAACGCGAGCGGCGCCGCGTGCTGGAAGCGGGTGTCGAAATTGAAATATTGAACGGGCACCAGGCCACCGACGAACACTGGCAGACTTTTCACCGCTTCTATTCCTCTACTTTTGCCCGCTTAGGCGGCTGGGCGACGATGAGCGAGGCATTCTTTCGCAACTTGGGCCAGACCTTGCCCGAGCAAACCCTGCTTGTCCTTTGCAAACATAATAATCGTTATGTGGCGGGCGCCTTCTGCATGCGTAGCGATGACACACTATATGGACGCCATTGGGGCTGCGATACCGAATTTAACAGCCTGCACTTCGAGGCGTGTTATTACCAAGGCATCGAATATTGCATTCAACACGGCCTCCGTTATTTTGAGCCAGGCGCGCAAGGCGAACATAAAGTCGGACGCGGTTTTGCGCCCACCCACACCTGGTCCGCGCACTGGCTCGCCGAACCTGGCTTTCATCGCGCCGTTGCCGACTTCGTCAAACGCGAACACCTGGCGATGGGCGAGTACATGAAAGAACTCGATGAACACCTTCCTTTCAAACAAACCCTCGCGCTCGGAGAATCACCATGTTGATCAAAGAAGATCACGTAGACTTATCCACTTGGAAAGGTTCGATGAGAACCTTCATATATAAACCGGCGACGCCTGGCGCGTATCCAGGGCTGGTTTTATTCTCAGAAATATATCAAGTTACCGGCCCCATCCAACGTACCGCGCGCCTGCTCGCCAGCCACGGCTATATCGTTGCCGTACCGGAAATATTTCACGAATTCGAGCCACCCAGCTCACCCCTTACTTACACACCAGAAGGCACGGACAAGGGAAATCGTTACAAAATCGAGAAAGAAATTGAGTCTTACGATGCCGATGCGCGCGCCGCCTTGGATTATTTGAAATCACGTCCGGATTGCACAGGTCGATTAGGCGCGATGGGTGTTTGCGTTGGTGGACACTTGAGCCTTCGCTGCGCCATGAACTCCGACATACTGGCGACGGCGTGCTTTTACGCCACTGACATTCATAAACGCAGCCTCGGTAAAGGCATGAACGACAACAGCCTTGACCGCATCGCCGAAATAAAAGGCGAAGCCATGATGATTTGGGGGAAACAAGATCCGCACATACCACAAGCCGGGCGAGACATCCTTTACAAAGCAATGACAACCGCCGGTGTTAACTTTAGCTGGCATGAATTCAACGCTGAACACGCTTTTCTACGTGATGAGGGCTATCGTTACAACCCCGTGCTGGCGCGAATTTGTTTCGAAATGGTGTTTGAATTATTTGACCGAAAACTGAAAATCAATGAGGCTCCCCACGTCGTTACAAGCAACGACCCCAATCGCGTCAAAACTTAATGCAATGTCACCCTAACGTGTATTCGAAGACATAAAATGAGGTGTGACCTGAAAGCTTATTCCAGATCGACTTACCAGTAGCGGCTAGGCCGCTTAGTTCGCCCGACGCTGAGCCAGGGAGCACAGTCAGCGCCGTTTCCGAAACACCCTGCGCAAACGTGCCGATATGTTGTAAAAGGAACTGGCCTGATTTAACGCCGAAGCGACCCGTGACGTGTTCGAGTGCGACAAACCGACCTGTTGCGGCGTCCGCGTAATACATGATGTATTCAACCTTAGAATGCCCCTCAAGGTCACCCGAATAAAAATTCTCCGCCGTAATACGCGTTATTTTGGCAGCGCCATCCACAGTGTCGACGCTGAGCTCTTGCCAATTGCGGCAAGCAATAATTCCCTTTGCGTTACTTGTCACCCGATCTCACTCTAGATCTGTTACAACAAAGTTTCCCTGCTTGTCCTTAATTGCATAAAATTTAATTTTTTGACCTTTTTTCACCTCTGTCAGCATGGCAGGATCAACAACCGAAAAATCCATCGTCATCGGACCCATACCGAGACTCTTAATAGGACCGTGGCTAATGGTTAGCTTTTTTGCCGTTTTGTCGATGCCGTCTATGGTTCCATCTATGGCGTCCCCACCGCTTGCCCATGCCGCCGAAGTGGCCAACAGAACAGCGCCAAAAGCTGCTGATAAAAACTTGGATAATTGCATACTATACTCCCAACCACTGTTAGATTAGTCGGCGCCGACTTGCTTGCATTAGACGCAGGCCCACATTGCGATTTCTGCGGTTCCATACTGGTGCCACCCAGTGTAACTTGTCAAGCAATAACGCGTACTTAGCTGCGTTTGGCCGACACCCACACGCGTAGAATACCCAGTGTCGACTTAACCACACGTGAACGCCACGACCCTAGGGACCACTATAATAGAACTCGACACTGAATTGGCTGACGACGACGTCAATGCAGTGTGAACACTCAACACACCATTAATTCATTTAGGTGTCGCAACCATCGGCATGGCTCAAGGACGCCACGTACCTAGCCGCTACTTAAGTTCTGCTGCACTCCACGCTAGAAACAGCCCCGACCAATAGGCCATTTTTCTATGGTATATCGCATTTCCTATAAAAAGTTGCGTCACTCCCCTTTCTCCGTTATAAAAGACCCATCTAAAAAATTAGCTCGTCAT
>JANOTC010000322.1:0-5570 GCA_031416175.1 Gammaproteobacteria bacterium | reverse complement strand
CAGCGGCGCGATCACCACCATAGATTTAAGTCAAAGACATCCGTACCCGATTGTGCATCGGGTATATATTCCAAGAACACAGTACCGCTGAGCATTTTCACATCAACAGTGCCTTTCTGAGCCAACCGCCCGCCCTTGCTTACATCAAACGTGTAACTTTGCGGAGTTGTATCCACGAATGGAATTGAGGCGCGAATCTTATTTCCGGGTTTGACAGAAAGTGTTATCCCACCTGCAGGAAAGGTCAGCGGCGTTGTACTGCTTATCGGATTATTAGAAAGCGTAATGCTTACTTCACCCGTTGCTTTAGCGCCACTTCCATTCTGCACGGTGTATTTAAATGAATCCACCCCTGTGCCCCCGGCCAACAAAGTGTACACAAAGTATCCCGAGGTCGGATTTATACTGACGTATCCACGCGGCTGGACCGAACTGTCTATACAGTACACTAAACCTGTTGCTGTTGTTGCGGATCCGCCATTACAGCTCAATGCAGAAGGAGCGCTTGTGGAATCCGTTTTCAACATATCAGGGTTAATACCTGCAAGGGAACCGGCTGCTCCCGTCGGACCATAGGCCGTAAAAGCAAGGGCAATAGCGCTTGGACCCGTTGCGCTACCACCTACAGGCATAGAATTTATCGAATTAAGTTCGGTAGCGCCAACATCACATCGTCCTGCAATACCGGTTGTGCCAGTCGAAACAACTGCTCGCGCAAATCCACGTTGATCCGTCGTTAACGCTAAACCATCCGCAGCCAAACACCCAGTCTGATTCCCGGCGTCAGTCAGCGGTGACCCCGTCGGCATCACCGTAAACGTAGTTCCACCGTTGAGTTGGTAGATTCCTAAATTCGGGTTTTTAACATCACCTGAACTTGAACCCACTATATCAGGCGAGGAAACACTCGTAGAGGCATTAAAGGTACAAGGACTGCCAGACGGCGCAAGGCCCACCAAATTATTTCCAGAGGATGTGATTACGCCGCCGCAATCATTGACGTTAATTCCGCCCGCTTGGTTCCCGGCCAGAACGCTGTTTCGCATCTGCATAAACGCGCCCGAGATCCCGAACAAACCTCCCACTGTTCCGCCGCTTGCAACATTATTTCTATAAATCGTACTACTAGCAATAATGAGCGGAAATGACGAATTCGACGATCCAACGTAAACCCCACCACCCTGTGCACCAGAGATAGTGTTGTTGTAAATCGTACTACCCGTAATTTGGGTTCCCGTCGCATTCGACCCAATGTAAATTCCGCCACCAAAAGCGTTACTGTTATTGCTAACTCCATTGTTCGCAATCGTCGAATTCTTTATTTTCAAATTGCCGTTGCTAAAAATACCGGCGCCGCCGACACTGTTTGAAATATTGACGTTATTGGCGTCGATTTGACTGTCAAGCAACTCAAGCGAGCCTGACTGAAGATAGATTCCAGCGCCTTGTGAGGACTGACCACCTTTGATGGTAACGCCCTTAATTGTGACGTTTGGAACAGAGGCCGCGCTGCTGGTGCCAATGTGGAAAACGCGGTAATCCGTATTTGCGGACGGATTTAGAACTATGATCGTTGTTTTGTCAGCGCCAAAGCCTTCGATATTCATGCTGGCGTTGATGTCGAGGTCGCCGGACATTGAGCCGTCTTCCATCTGACCTTGCGCGCCTTGTAGAGTTAAATTGTACGTTCCGGCAGGGAGCTTGATGGTATGGGGACCCCCGGACTGAAAATTTGCCTCTTGGATGGCCGCACGCAGGGAACAAGCCCCGGTGCTGGTCAAACAAGTATTGCCCACCGATGCATCAACTGCATCCGCAAACGTGGTGACCTCAAAAACATGCGCGGCACTAACCGGTCCGCTAATGACACCCAAAACAGCCAGCGCGAGACGCTTGCGCAAGAAAAACGACATGGTACTACTCCCCATTAATGCTTGTTCAATCGTTTCCGCCGTCGCCGAGGCGCGACTCCAGTGCGGTTGCCCCAAAAACGGTCCGAGGGCGGTAATTTACTGCTGTGTTTTATATAACAAGGTGATTAATCCAGACTTAATGGCTGGATGGGAAGGCATTGAAAAACATTAAAATGTAAATTAAAGCTGACCCCCGTTGCAGGGGTCAGCTATTTAACTTAACGCATTAAGCAGTCAACTTAGAACTTGTAACCTACTTGCACGGCAAAAGAGGTCTTGGTGTCTTCACCAGCGCCATCTTTGTTCATGAACATGTTCTTGTTGTCGCTCATGACATAAGACAACTCACCACGCACGAAGGCATTCTTGCCCATCGCGACGGTGGGGGTGATGGTTAGGGTGTAACCGCTGTCAATACCTTTGATTATGCCGCTGGTGCCATCATTAAGGAACTCAAGACGCACAGGAATGTCGACTTCACCCACTTTAGGCGCGGCATAGAGTGCCAAGCCGACGGCGCTGTCGTCCATATTTGCCATCTTGGCTTCGCTGTCAAGCATGAAGTAGTCTAGGTTAGCGCCGACCGACATGCCTGCCACTTTGCCACTTGCGATCACGTCGACAATGTTGGTGTCGCCGTCATTGTCGAAATAACTGACCGCATAGCTGATGTCACCCATCGCGCCCATGGCACCGATTGCCCACGCGTTAGACGACGCACCGCTCTTATTATTGTTGGCTTCTGCATAGACCATGGTCCCAGCAACGTTATAGCCGACGCGTGCGCCAGAGTAATACACAGGTTGCGCAGCCCACAAACCGGCGGTCGCAATATGCGGGTTTTTGAACGAAGGCGCTGCTTCTTGACCCACGTTGGTAGGCAAGATACCAATCATAACGCTTAGGTCTTTTTGTGGCATCGCAGTCAAGTAACCGTACTGGACTTTTACATGTCCATCTACCGGGTGACTCGAACCCGTACCACCATCCAACACGGAAACCATTTCCAACGCACCCAAGCCCGCGTTGACACCAACGCCACCTGCAGCAGGCGCATCACTGGCGATTTCCAACAACATGTCAGAGACCAAGAAGTTGTCTTGGTTCGAGCTGCCTGTGTTAGAAGAATAGAAATAACCGGCTGTGGCGCCGCCGCTGAGTGTGAGGTCCATGTTGGCAGTTTTTACGCTGCCAGCAACAGCAGCTTGTGCTGCCAGGATAGAACCCATTGCAACGAACAACATTTTCTGACGCATCTAAAAACCCTCTCTCGATTAGTTGGATTACATATTTCCACGGCGTCGAGATAGTACCCGATTCACGCTAGAACGGGAATCGCAATTTTTAAGAGGTGTATTTAACTAACACATACCCGACCCTATCGGCTATTCTAACCGCATGCGGCGAGATCCACATGGGTGCTGTCAGTCTCGTTTTGATTGGCGCGCTCCTCGAACCAAGCGAGCTTTTCGCGCAATTTAACCACCTGCCCAACGATAATCAGCGTCGGATTGGCGTGGCTTTGTGCGGCAAGTTGCCCAAGCGTGGCAAGCGTTCCGGTCGTTACCCGTTGCTGATCGGTAGTGCCTTGCTCCACCAACGCAACGGGCATGTCCATCGACATGCCGTTAGACATGAGCTGACGCGCAATCGTCGCGGCCGCCGTAACGCCCATATAGAACACCACCGTTTGATTCGGTTGCGCGAGGGCACGCCAATCGAGATCAATGACGCCGTCCCGCGTGTGGCCGGTCACGAACACGCATGTTTGCGCGTGATCGCGATGCGTGAGCGGAATACCCGCGTAGGCGGCGCAACCATTCGCCGCCGTTATTCCCGGAACCACCTGAAACGGAATTTTATGTTCGGCAAGACTGGCAATTTCTTCGCCGCCACGACCAAAAATGAACGGGTCGCCGCCTTTTAGGCGCAATACGCGCTTGCCTTCTTTGGCCAAAGTCACTAACACGTCATTAATTTGGTCTTGCGGTACGGAGTGTTGCGAGCGCGCTTTACCCACGTACATGCGATCCGCGTCGCGTCGGACCAGTTCGAGAATCGCAGGCGCCACGAGTCGGTCGTAGAGCACTACATCGGCTTGTTGCATCAGTCGCAAGGCGCGAAATGTTAGCAGGTCAGGGTCACCCGGACCGGCGCCGACAAGGTACACCTCGCCGACATCACTACCCGGTGCACTGGCTTCCTTAAGCAACAACTCCGTCATGGTGTTATGCGCGGCCCGTTCGCGACCGCTCAACACTTGCTCTGCTGGCGCGCCGTCCAAGGTGCGCTCCCAAAAACGTCGACGCTGCAATGCACGCGGCAAGGCTTTTTTCACGCGTGCGCGCCATTCGCCCGCGAAATCCGCGAGCCGTCCATAACGCGCGGGAATGAGCGCTTCAAGCCGCGTGCGCAGCAAGCGCGCCAGCACGGGTGCCGCTCCACCACTGGAAATCGCGATAATAACGGGCGAACGATCAATAATCGACGGCATGATAAACGTGCTGAGCACGGGATTATCCACCACGTTAACCGGAATGCGTTTTGCGCGCGCTGCTTTAGAAACGGCCACGTTAACCTCTTCATGGTCCGTGGCAGCGACAACTAAATCACACTCGCAGATATCGGTTACTTCGAAGGTGCGATTAATATGCGTTATGCGCCCAGTTTCAGCGGCACGCGAAAGCTCTAAGCAAAGCTTCGGGGCTACTACACGAACTGCCGCGCCGGTGGCAAGCAATAAGCGAACTTTGCGTGCTGCCACTGTTCCACCGCCCACAACAACGGCGCTACTTTCTTTGAGTGACATGAAAATCGGTAAATAATCCATTGTCTTCAACCCTCTTAAACGTCATTCCATGACAAAATTTAATGGCCCGCCTGCTGCAAAATAGCACGCAGTTCGGGCAGACAAGAGCCACAGTTGGTCCCAGCCTTTAACGCCGCACCAATGGCATCCGTGGTCGACAAACCACGCGTTCTAATCGCCGTCGTGATCGTGTTCACGCCCACCGAGAAACAGGCACACACGGTGCGACCCGCATCAATTTGACCGGCAGGCGGCTTGCCTGCGAGCAAACTGGCGCGCGCACTGGCGTCCAGCACGCCCATTTCGAACAGACTCAGTAGCCAGCTTCGCGCTGGCAAATCGAAACTCGGCGCCACGAATAGGCAGGCTTCCAATTTTCCGTCCACGACCTTAGCGCCACGGTATCGCCCTACACGGCGATCTTCGTATTCTAACAATTCATCTGCGTCCAACCAGGCGCGCGCCTTCGCACCCCAATCGCCAACAGCCTCTACTCCCGCTAACTCATAACGCGTGCACGCATTCGCCTGCGCGCGAACCCAATAGTCAATTTCCTTGAACTCGATAGCCTGCCGCGACAGAATAAATGCGTACCAAGCGACTTTGTACGCCTGAATTCGCACGGGCGTGTGCTTCGACTCTGGCTGTCCGGATATCGGGTCCACCACAGGATTGACCAATCCATCGACACGACCTTGGGCCGCAAATTGCGAATTCCAATGAATGGGTACAAAAATACTGCCGCGTTGTTGATCTGTGCTAACAGTTACCCGGCAGACCATCTCACCCCACGGACTCACCAATTGCGCGAGGCCACCGTTGATCACCGCGTAATCGCGGGCGTCGTC
>JANOTC010000321.1:0-2609 GCA_031416175.1 Gammaproteobacteria bacterium | reverse complement strand
GTAATTGAACCTCGATGTGGGTTCGTCTTTTCGGAGGTGGCTTATGAAGAAGCCGCAAATCAAGCAAGATCCCCTGTACCAGTTAATTCGTGACGGTAATATTGCCGAATTTAACCGCCTGAAGGCCGCTGGCAAGAAATGTGATGTCGCTCATTGCGATTTTCGTGGCCTCGACTTGCAAGGCATTGATGCCATCGGCCTCGATTTTAGCGGTGCTTACTTTCGTTTGGCGGACTTGCGTGGGGTGGACTTTTCCAAGTCGCGCATGGATGGCGTGAGTATTCATGAAGCGAAAATTTCGGGCACGTACTTCCCTAAGGACTTAAGCGCCGAAGAAATTACGCTATCGTTGGTGCGTGGAACGCGTATGCGCACGGGCTGTTAAGCGCGTTCAACCGTCAAGGGCGCCAATCCAGGCTCAAGCCGTGCTGCCGCAGTCCGCGCAAAGAGGAGTCGACGCAATTGTCGACGAAGCGGTGCCGATGTGGGTTGGCGCGGGCTTGCTTGGCCCAGCGTGCGCCATCATGCAAGCCAGCCAGTTCATAGACGCGTGGCCCCGGAAAATAAAACATGTCGACGAACTCGCGGAACACTTGGTCAATGAACGGCCGGAACAGCCGTTTCTTCCAGTTAGGCAATTGACCTAGCCGCACATCTAAATTGTCCCGTGCATGTGCCACATGGCGTGCTTCATCCACAATATGTGTCGTGACCATGTCATAAATGGTGGGGCAAATTTCGGCGCGACGATTGCGAATGAATCGATTCATGCGGTCCGGCACTTCTTCGCCAATTAACACCGCCACCCAAAACACCACAGATTCAAACGGCGCATGCCGTGCGACCATGTTGGCCAAATTCCAGCGATGAAAGCGCGTGTTCGGTCGTAATGGCCCGTGACGGCTGAGTAATTCTAGAAACATCAAGCTATGCCCGGCTTCTTCACGCAGTTCGTGAAGCTGGTAGGCCACTTCCATTGGCCGTTGCCGCGTGTTGCGCAGAGAACGTGCGATGCGTTCCATGAACAAGCCTTCGAGCCAAAGCCCGGCTTCAATGAAGTTCATGAACTCGTAATGCGACAAGGCCTGACGTTGTTGCAGGGGTAAAGCGTGGTACTCCGGAAGTCCGAACACGGACATGGCTTCTTCCGGTAACCAAAAGGAGGCGTGCGTGAGCGCCCCCCAGTTCACACGCGTGAGGGGGTCGTTATAAGGCACGCTATTGCGGCACAACTGCTCTAACAGCCGGTCAGATTGCTGACTGTTCGGGGAGTCTACTTCAGGTCCCGGGAATCTTGGCATATAGGTGAATTTTAGACTAATGGCGGAGAAAAGGCACGTTTGCGTCAAAGCCGAGGGCGGAGTGATGTTGACAAAGTGTAAGGAATCACCCATTTTCGAGACTAAACGGTACTGAGGGTGGAGGGTCGAGCGGTTTCAATTCAGTGCACTTTGCTATCGTTGGCCCAAGGCTTGCACTTTTTCACCGCTTCGATCCCCAAGTCGATAAAAATTCACGACTGAGATATATAATTGAGCTGATCTCAACGGAGCACTTGCCTTATGCATGCCACTTTGCCTCTGTTATTGAATACCGAATTCCCGGCCCTGCGGCGTCGTGTCTTGGAAACCCTGCAAGTGAACCTGGGTTACCGTTGCAATCAAAGTTGTTTGCATTGCCATGTCAATGCCGGACCCAATCGAAAAGAAATGATGGATGCCGACAATTTAGCGCTCATTCCCGACGTGTTGCGCGAACGTAAGTTATCGAACCTGGATTTAACCGGCGGCGCGCCGGAGCTGCACGAGGGGTTTCGTGACCTTGTTGCGCGTGTGACTGCTATGGGCGTCAACGTAATTGATCGTTGTAATTTGACTATTTTGTTCGAGCCAGGCCAAGAAGGCCTCGCGGAATTCCTGGCCGCGCATCGCGTTGAAATTGTGGCGTCTTTACCCTGTTATTCCGCTGAAAATGTGGATGAGCAACGCGGTGACGGCGTTTTTGAAAAAAGTATCGCGGCCTTAAAGAAGTTTAATGAACTTGGCTACGGTGTGGTGGGCAGTGGACTAACGCTTAATTTGGTCTACAATCCGCTCGGGCCATTCTTGCCTCCGGACCAAGGTAGTTTGGAAGCGAGCTATAAGCGCGAGTTGCATGAACAATTCGGCGTGAGTTTTAACCAATTGTTTGTGCTGGCCAATATGCCCATCCAACGTTTTGGTAGCACACTCATTTCCAAAGGACAGTTCAAGGATTACGTGCGCCTGCTAAAGGAAAACTACGCGGCGGCTAATTTAGGTAACGTGATGTGCCGCAGCTTAGTGAGCGTAGATTGGAATGGTTATTTGTACGATTGCGATTTCAATCAACAACTCGGCTTGCCGATTCCCGGCGCGGGGCGCCCTCATCTGCGTGATTTGCTCAGCGAAGATTTGACGGGGCGGCCCATTCGTGTGGCGGATCATTGTTATGGTTGCACGGCCGGGCAGGGCAGCAGTTGCGGCGGAGCGCTGTGACATGGATGATATTGTTGGCCGGGGCGCCCGTTCATGAAACAGGCGATCATCGTCATTCTTGTTCTGATCACCATTGCGATCTTTTTCCTTTTT
>JANOTC010000320.1:0-6133 GCA_031416175.1 Gammaproteobacteria bacterium | reverse complement strand
CCATCGTTTCGCCACCGGCGCCGTTATCGCCGCCGCCCCAAAACCCATTTGCGGTCACAAAGGTGTTTTGTTTACCCGCCTCTAAGCGCGTGTCATATTTATTCTGGGATTGCGCGTTTATTTCCGCCATGTTGGTGAGATTTCCGCCCAGTTCGGACGGACCACCGTAAAGAAAAATGCTAATGACCTGCGGCAGCACAGCTGGACGCAGATAATTTATTTCGCCCAACACTTTCGAGCGATGCGTACTCATCGCGCGCGCATTCATTTGCGCCTGCGCTTCACGCGACCAAATTCCCGGCGCCAAAAACGCAGCTCCGCCCATAACACTTAATGATTTTAGTAACTCACGGCGCTTCATAGATTGGACTCTTGATATTAGTGAGCGGTTTGAAAGTACAGTTCGGGCAATCGGGAAAAGTAGTCAAACGTAATCATTGCCACACCACGCGGCTTCGCGTCTTTGGTCAGCGTCGTCAAGGTGGTCAATTCTTGATCGTTGGGTTTGCGCGACAACACGCTAATAAACAAGTATTGAATGAAATCTTTTTTGGACAAGAAATCTGCTGGCGCAACAATGTCTGAATTCCAACCGCCATCGTCTTTATTAAACGGGTCGACACGTTCATCAATCAGCACTTGCTCGCGAACCGCACGGTGGAAATGCGCAAAGCTCAGCGAATCCATGGGCTGATCCTTCCAACGGCCTAATTTAAGACTCATGGACGGTTGCTTCATATTGTGCAAGGTTGCCACCGCACCCGGATCTGGATTGGTGAGCGCGTTAAAAAAATTGGCCCTGGGCGTCCATTGCAAACGCCCCGCAACATTGAATAAAGTTTCTTCTAAGCTTTGGGGCCGTTCGTTGTTAAGTAAATATTCTCGCGACAATAAAATTGCGGCGAAGACGTCTTGAAAACGCTCTGGCTGCGTCGCCATAATAGATTGGACCAACGCAGCACGCTGCTCAGCCGAATACTTTGGAAAAAATTGGTCGACTAACACGGTGGTCACGCGCGGAACGAGCAAAGGATGCGTCGCGACAAGGCGAAAAAAGTCTTCGCACGTTGTCACCCATTGATCGAGCACTTTTTGCGGCACGCGGTTTTCTTCTAAGATGTCGCGCTGCAACTCGTAACCACCCGCATCATCGGTAATATACCAATTCTTACAGGCGATGGCGGCGCGTGGTACGTCTTCATCGCGATCAAATAATCCTAAGTAAATCTCGATCATTTCGCGTGTGTTGTCTTCTGGCGACCGAAATCGCCGCCAATTGGCTTCCGACACCATATGCGCAAACGCGATTTCTCGAATCGTTGCATTATCATTCAATGCTTTGAGCAAACCGTTGTAGACGTTATGAACGTCAGCATAACTGGCCGAATCTATCTCTTCGGCGGGTGAAAACAAGATGGTATTGGCCAACGTGTACGCGGACCATGCGTTAAACTGGTCTCGACTTAACGGGTATTCGAATATAGCCGCAAGCGGCACCGCCGTCGCACGACGTGTGTCATTAAAGGTATAGCGCGCTTTATAACGCTCAACGTAGGCTGTCGGGCTTTTAAGACTCTGCCCTAACTGCTCAGCCGTTTTATTTACAAAGTTTTCGCCACCCGCCGTCACGCTCAGCCCGTCCACACCCGCGTTCCAATCAAAAAACTGGGTAGCCGGCACCCCTTTGTAGAGCGCGCCAGCGAGCTTATTCGCGACGTGAAACTGCTCCAACGGCCCCAGCTCTGCGTACTCAGCCGCTGTCAGCCTCGCTGCGGCACCCTCCGGGCTTGGCCACGGCCCCGCCTCACTTTGCTGCTGCAAATTACCTGCTTTACAGGCGAAAAGCCCGAGCGCAACGATACTCAATACTACCGACCGAAAACGTCTCATCGAAAACCTCGAACAACTCATTTCGGAATGCATAGCATGTGCAATGCCAACGACTCAAATCTACCACAGGAGGAGAGGCAACGCCGTGAATGCGGTCGCAGAAAGAGGGGAATTGACGATTAGCCACTCAACCAACAAAAATATTTTCGCCCGACGGGAATAAACGCTAATGGAAACTGTTAACGGGGTTAAGGCCGTCGCTATGCATGCTAGAACGGCTGAGTAACAGCAAATAAACTCGTTGCGTGATAAGAAACATTTTCACTTATTCAAGCACTTATGGCACTGAAACATCTACATCTACATCTAAATCTGGGGAAATAAAATGACCAAGCTTTCGTCTGCACTGTTATCCATCGGCCTATTGGCTTCTTGCGTCTTTGCCACCACCGCCAATGCATCGATTATTCAATACCAAGTTGCCCTCACTGGCGCCCAATTGGGCAGCGGCGACCCTGATGGCTATGGCAATGCCTCGCTATTCATTGATGACCAAGCACTAACCATTAGTTGGGACATTGATGTTTTCAATATCGTATTACCCCTTACCGCTGGGCATATTCATAGCGCACCCGCTGGTGCTAACGGCCCAGTAGTGGTTGATTTCGGGGGGCAGCTATCGGGTTCAAATCTGTTCGACGCCGACTTGGCGAACGTGCTGCTAAACCCAAGCAACTACTACGTCAATTTACATAACACTGTCTACCCGACCGGTGCCATTCGCGGACAACTGTCGTCCCCCGTGCCACCGGTAACGGTGCCTGTACCCGCTTCACTGCCACTTGTGTTGTCGGGCTTGGGCCTAGTCGCGTGGATTCGTAGACGCCGAGCACAGTAAGCAAGGAATTTTGAATTAGGGGAAACTTGCAACACTCTCATTGAAGTGGGAGTGTTGTTAGCATTTGGGTGGCACCCCATGCGCTGCCGGTACCCGTGCAAGGTATGACAACATTCCCGTTGAATCCGAGCCACCGACAGACTGTCAAGACAAGCGCCGAATCGCAATTTCGGCCTTGTGAATCACACCACCGCAAACTGATGTCCAACGTGTATCAGCAGCCCACGCACACGTTCAACCTCTAAACTTCGGTCGATAGGCTCGTCTAACTCAGCTACACCTTCTTCATAACGTGCCTGAACGGCAAACACCGTGTACGAAACCAAAGACCAAAATTTTTCGACGTCTTCGCTCTCAACTTCCAGCAACGTAAATAGCCGAGAGAGATCATGCGTCAAAGGATAGGTCGACCCTTTCACACACAGCCACGCCTTTAGCGCCTTCTCGACCGCCTGTTGCACATGAAAGCCAAATATTTCGTCAGCAAATAAGGCATTTTCTTCCATACCTACGAGCGCATTGAAATCTCTATGCGCCATGCGCAACATTAAGCGAGCCTGTTCAAGGTCGGCCATGCAACACTCTCCCTTCACGAAGCGCCCTGCCAACAACGTGATTCAAAGAACTTTTCCAGTGATCAAACTCATCTCTGCTATAGAGAAGAATATCCTTCGAAATGGCCAAACCCCTTAAAGCCATATACAAGCGCGCGGCTTCCTTGCGTCGACTTCGCTGCGGTGAAAACGGTTCACTTTCCACTACAAGCAAGTCGACATCTGAATCTGCAGACGCATCACCCCGTGCGCGAGAACCAAATAAGATGATAGCCTCAGGGGAGACTTCCCTGACGATGGTATCCACCATTTTCCTAAGCAAGTCTTCAATATCACCGCCAGGCATATTGCTCATCTTTTCACCTCATGTGTTCCTGCGCTTACTACCCATGTTCAAGTCAATTCAGCAGAAATCGCAAATCCAAACGTTCTAATCAACTACTTGAAAAGGAATCTGGACATGACATCAAAATGTCTCCGACATGCCCAGTCAGCCCTATCTCCAATGACATAGAACCTACTCTTCGCCCGGCTCACCGCGACATTGAGCAAATTTGGTTTTGACGCTGCCCAGTTTCGGGCCCCGCCAGTGCCGCCGCCTAGCACCATAATAACAACGTCCTCCTCCTTCCCTTGTGTCGTATGAATGGTTCCCACCTTGCGTTCATTGAGTCCGAATTCCGCGCCGATTCGTCTAAGTTGCCGAACCACTTCACGGAACGGCGAAATAAGAAAGATCGCGTCAGGCGCTACCTTGTAGTCCCTAATCAAGCGTGCCAATAAATGTCTGAGTGCATCGCCTTCCTGGGGAATCCAATTGCCGTCTACGCTGGATGCTTTCACATCTATCCATGTGCTTGCTGGCCAGGGCACGGCGATAGGCTGTTTTTTGTGCACCATCAATCCGTCATAGGCCACAGCATTTGAAATGCTGAACATAGGCTCGTCGCATCGTCGATGCACCCGGAGCGGGGCGCCAACCCAGAGTGGCTGTTCGCTGACCCCGACGTACGCGCCAATTTGAGCCCTGCCGTCTGCCAGCGATTGGACCGATGTGCGTGAAGGGTAGAACTGAGTTGACGTGCCGCCGGAACAAGCCGAAAGCGCGGCTTCAACAGTGACAGGCAGCGTGGCAATCGGCTCCAGCTGCAATGGGTCGCCTACCACCACGGCTCTGCGGCTGCGCCACATTGCGCCCGCCGCCGCCTGTGGCACAGCCTGCCCCGCTTCGTCCACTAATAGCCAACCGAGACTGTCGGGGCCAAGTGTCCCGAACAGCGTTGCAACGGAGGCAAAGGTAGTAGAAATAACCGGACAAGCTAGCGATAGACTGTCGAAAGCAATACGGCCATTATCGCCGACTTGAGCCCCAGAGCTGAGCACGTCCATGGCAAGCCCCAAATTGGCGAGCATGGGGCCCGCGTTATTTTCAATAAAGGCCCTGTGGAGGTTCATCGCAGTTAGGAATACACGTATACGCGCGGCCCGCCACTCTGGATGCGCCCACGGGCTAGTCTGCTCTTGCTCGTTCTCGATCGCACCCAAATCTGGCCAATGGCCCCCGAGAACGTGCTTAGCTTCGGCGAGGCCGACATGAATTTGCTGTAGCCGGTGCGAAAGCTGTTCAATGCGCTGCAGGTTGTCGGCGATTCGTTTTTCGGTGTCGCCGAATGTTTTGCGCCCAACAGCTATCTGCTCGCGTTTCGAATCTATTCTTTCATCAAGGGCGCCTAATTCCACGATCAGGTCTTGTACTTGAGTACGCCACTTAACCTGCGAGCGCCCCCAACTAGATAACCATTCGAGAAATCCAGGTCGACTCTCATTTACCAGCTCAATTCGTCTTCTGAGACTGTCGCGCGACGCCTCATCTCTTGCTCTTTCGGCTACAAGATCTGCTAGCTTAATTTTGAGTTCGTTCCATGTAGCGAGGTCCGTGTCGCAGGCGATTCTTGCCTGCTCAGTATCACGCGCTGCGGCCGCGTCCTCCGAACCAAGATCACAATAATGGGAAAGTTGCGTTCGCCACTTTTGTTCATCCGACAAGGCCTCGCTGAATCGCTGCACGGCGTCAGACCAATGGAGCGTCGGCTTCTTACGGCCTGCAACGATATCTACCAATCTTTCTCGCAACCCTGAGACGCGCGCACCATTCTCGCAAGATTGCCACCAAAACGTATTCGCGAATTTATCCCTATTTGCCTTGTTTCCGAGCCGTCCTGAAACGAGCGCCCACGCGTCTACTCCGAGCAGTCCACTTGCAATGTCGCTGTAGGCATCAATCTCGCCGTGCCATTTCTTGTCGATTGCATTTTTCTTTGGCAATTCGAGTGAAACGTTTTCTACTGCGCCATTATTGCTGGATGCCACCACAATGCTAAATCCGGCCAACTCACGGCTTAGACCATAAATTGGAATTTGGCGACTCCCAACGGTAATCGCTTTTTTCTCCTCCAAAAGTACGCTTCCGTCCCGCGCGAGTACCTTCGCTCTCTCAACGATCACCGCGGCAACCACGTCGCGCAGTAGGGTTGTCTTTCCTGTACCTGGCGGACCATTAACGGCAAAAACGCCGCCGCTTCGGCCAACACCTTGCCACATCGCGTTAATCGCCACTTGTTGACTCCACACAAGTGGATGCTCAGCAGGCCAACACCCGGTGGGAAAGTTATTTGGATGCAGGAACTCCAGGGCTGTCTTCCTCGCTTTCCTGACATCGACTCGGTCGCCGCGAACGGATGCATCGACGTAGTCACGAAGGCAAATACTGGCCCGACTACTACCGGCCGAAATAATTTGATTCAAGTCTCTGATCAGAAATGAATTCAAGAAATCGTCTGTTTTTTTTGCG
>JANOTC010000319.1:0-4549 GCA_031416175.1 Gammaproteobacteria bacterium | reverse complement strand
ATATGCGCTATTATAGCCGCTGAGGCCAATTTGGCAAAATCGGTTGTTTCTCATCTTTGGCTATCCAGCCTCCCTATGGCGTAAAGCCCACGCTCATCATGAGCGTGGGCCGTCAGTTACGACATCGCGTAAGGCAAAGGCAACACCGTCATCAACGGGCCGTCCACGCCGCCCAAACGCAAGTTTCCACTTTCCGCACTTGCCTTTTGTAAAACGGCTAGCGCTTCAAAACCCCCCGCCGGATTTGGCTGGGCATCCACAAGTTGTCCAATCGACTGCTCATTGCCCGTGCCGTGTTCGTGTACCCGATCATTCGGCTGTGGTTGAGCGTCGGCACTAACGTGCAATCGGTACATGCGTTTTTTCAGTGTGCCTAAATAATGCATACGTGCCACAATTTCTTGGCCGGTGTAACAGCCCTTAGTGAAATTGATGCCGTTGATCAGCTCCAAATTGATCATTTGCGGCACGAACTCTTCGGCTGTCGCTTTGAATATAGTAGGGACGCCTGCTTGAATATCTAATAAACGCCAGGCGCTCCAATCCACGCGTCGCGCGCTCGTAGCGAGCTTTTCCCAGGCTGCATTGCGCGTTTCTACATCGCCGTAAATTTCAAAGCGCGGCGCCGATCCGCCGACGCGCACGGCGCAGAGACCGTTACCCTGAGTCACTGCGTCAACGGCTTCAGGCGCATTACCGACACATTCTTGCACCCACTGCAGTGCCATCGGTCCCGATAATCCAATCCCTGGTAAGACGGTCGATGCATTTTCCAACGTCACTTTAGAGCGCATCACGTACATGCGCAGCCGTTTTAGCGTGGCTTCAAGTATCTCTTTCGGCAGGCGCAAGTAAATCTTTCCGCCCGTACGAAAGATTCGAAAACACGCGAGCGCTCTCCCTTTGGGCGTGTTGTAGCTGCTCAATTGGCTCGCCGTGTCGGTGACGAGGCGAACGTCATTGCTGAACTGACCCTGCAAAAAAGTGATGGCATCCTCTCCACTCGCGGCAATAAGACCGTAATCGGCGAGGTCGTAAAGCATATTATCGGTGGACTCTCCGAGAACGTCTTCACTGGCGTGCAATATATTGGTCATACAAAAAACCTCGTAATAAAGTGCCGCGTGGGCGCGACTAGATAAGTTGATTATGGGATCGGACGCATTCGCCGTCCAGTCCGGCCTTGATTTTGCTTTCCACCCACTATGGCACACTTGTTGTTTCCGACATGGAATCATATCATTCGTGCACTCTTTGCACGGAAAGCACCAGTGAACGATGGAAAACGCGACGCGTAAAGTTCGGCCAAAATACCTCGACTTGCTGCGCCTCACCTTGCCAGCAACGGGTTGGGTATCCATTGCGCATCGCATAAGTGGCGTTGTGCTTGTCCTTTTCATTCCGTTTGTCCTCTATGGATTGGACGTAGCGTCCACTGACCCTGCCGGGTTCGTACGCGTGCAGTTGTGGTGCAAATCCTTCCCCGGTAATTTTTTTGTGTTTGTGGGTGTTCTTTCATTAGCACATCATCTGTTAGCGGGCGCCCGCTTTCTTCTGCTCGATGCGCACATTGGTGCTGAATTGGCGCAGGCACGTCGCGTCGCGCGCATGATTTTGCTTGCGGACGGCGTGTTCATGGTGGTATTGGCGGCGTTGTTGCTCCTATGAGCTTTCGTGGCGGCGGCATACGCACGTGGGTTGTCCAGCGGGTTAGCGCCCTGTACATGCTGTTTTATTTCGTCACGGTCACGTACTTAATGATTTTAGTGCCACCGCGTGACTATTTCACGTTCCGCGCCTTGCTCGCGCAGCCTTTGCTCAACACTGGAACCATTTTGTTCGGCATCGCCCTGTTTGCCCATATGTGGGCGGGAATGCGCGACGTGCTTATGGATTACGTCCGTGATGACGCGTTACGTTTTGTTCTTTTGACAGTCACAGCGACCGGTTTGCTTGGTTTGGGAGTTTGGTTTGCACGCATCCTTTTTAGAGTAGGATTGACATGAGCATACCAAGACGAAAGTTCGACACACTTGTTATTGGCGCGGGGGGCGGTGGTCTGCGTGCAGCGCTTCAGCTTGCCCAGGCCGAGGCGAACGTGGCCGTCGTCTCAAAAGTATTTCCTACGCGTTCGCACACCGTCGCGGCGCAGGGCGGTGTCAACGCCGCCTTGGCTAATGTGTTGCCGGATAACTGGCACTGGCACATGTATGACACCATTAAGGGTGGCGATTACCTGGCCGATCAAGACGCCGTCGAGTATATGTGTCGCGCCGCCGCACAACTCGTGTATGAACTTGAACACAGCGGCGTGCCGTTTTCACGGATGGACAATGGCAAGATCTATCAGCGTCCGTTCGGCGGGCAGAGTCAAAATTTTGGAGGCGCACAGGCCGCACGAACCTGCGCTGCTGCCGATCGCACGGGTCATGCCATTCTCCATACGCTTTACCAGCAGAATATCCGCTCCAAGACGCATTTTTTCGACGAATATCTCGCCATCGACTTGATCAAAGACGCCAGCGGACACGTGTTAGGCGCGCTAGTGTTGGAAATCGAAACAGGAGAGCCACTTATTATTGAAGCCAAAACGACACTGTTGGCCACCGGCGGGGCAGGGCGAATTTTCCGCACTAACACCAATGCGCGTATTAATACCGGCGATGGCATGGGCATGGCTCTCCGCGCTGGAATTCCGCTGCAGGACATGGAATTTTTTCAGTTTCATCCAACGGGCATCGCCGGTAAAGGCATGTTGATCACCGAGGGCGTTCGCGGTGAAGGCGGCTACTTGCTCAATAAGCATGGCGACCGTTTCATGGAGCGCTATGCGCCCAACGCCAAAGACCTCGCGAGCCGTGATGTCGTGAGTCGCGCCATTTATACCGAAGTCAAAGAAGGGCGTGGTTGCGGTCCGGGTGGCGATCACGTGTTATTAAAGTTGGAACATTTGGGCGAAGAAGTTATTCACAAACGGCTGCCGGGCATTCGCGAAACCTGCAAGACGTTTCTCAATCTCGATCCGGTGGACAGCCCCATTCCAATTTTCCCCACCGCCCATTATACCATGGGTGGTATTCCCACTAATCGCTATGGCCAAGTCGTCGTGCCAACGGGGTCGACGGGTGAGGATTCAGTTCCGGGTTTGTACGCCGTAGGTGAATGCGCCTGCGTGTCTGTGCACGGCGCCAATCGTTTGGGTGGTAATTCACTGTTAGATATCATCGTGTTTGGTCGTGCTGCGGGCAATCATATTGTCGATTATTTAAAGCAAAGTCGCTATCACCGTCCGCTCGACGAATCGAGCGTGGAAGCGGCAATGGCGCGTGTGACCCGCTGGGACCAAAAAGGCAAAGGTGAAACCGTCGAGCAAGTTCGCAGCGACTTACAGCGGGCGATGGAAGATCATTGCGGCGTGTTTCGCACGGAAGCGCTGTTGGTAGAAGGCGTCAGGCAAGTCACGGCAATTCGTGATCGCATTAAAGATATACGGCTTATTGATCACAGCAAGATATTCAATACTGCACGCATTGAAGCCTTGGAATTGGAGAATCTGGCCGAAGTTGCATTAGCAACGGTGCATTCAGCGCTCTGCCGCAAAGAAAGTCGCGGTGCCCACAGTCGTGTCGATTACCCTTTGCGCGACGACAAACAATGGCTGAAACACACGCTTTATTACACGCAAGGCGCGCGTTTGGATTTCAAGCCGGTGCGGTTAAAGCCGCTAACTGTTGAAAGTTTTCCGCCCAAAGAACGGGTGTACTGAGAGCCGTTATGCGCTTTTCTATCTATCGCTACAATCCAGAGACGGACGCGAAGCCGTACATGCAGGCCTTCGAACTCGCCAACGTGCCACCCGGCATGATGGTGTTGGAAGCCCTAATACAGCTTAAAGCACAAGACGAAACACTCGGATTTCGTTATTCGTGCGGCGAAGGCGTGTGCGGTTCCGATGGTATGAACATCAACGGTCGCAATCGACTGTCGTGCATCACCAAACTCTCCGATCTCAGCGAGCCGATTCAAATACGTCCCTTGCCCGGAACCCCGGTGATTCGTGACTTGATTGTGGACATGGGTCAGTTCTTTCACCAATATCGGGCCGTAAAGCCCTATCTCATCAATCACGAACCCGAGCCTGAAGTTGAGCGCCTACAATCCCCCGAACAGCGCGACAAACTTGATGGCCTGTACGAATGCATCCTATGCGGATGCTGTTCCACCGCGTGCCCGTCATTCTGGTGGAACCCAGATAAATTTCGCGGTCCAGCAGCATTGTTGCAGGCAGCACGATTTCTCGAAGACAGTCGCGACCAAGCCACGACAGAACGCTTGTCTGAGTTAGAAGGCCCATACCGATTGTTCCGCTGCCATACCATCATGAATTGCACCGACGTGTGCCCAAAAGGTCTTAACCCATCGAAAGCGATTGCAGAAATAAAAATCAAACTGTTAAAACATATAATATGAGTATGGAATCGTCAGAAAATGCAAAATTGTTAGTCGGTGGTCGACTGCGCTGGGCGTGTCGACGTGGTATGCTTGAACT
>JANOTC010000318.1:0-7626 GCA_031416175.1 Gammaproteobacteria bacterium | reverse complement strand
AAGATCGAGGAACTAATTGATCAGCTCAAGGCCAGATATACTATTGTTATTGTGACGCACAATATGCAACAAGCGGCGCGTGTTTCCGATTACACTGCATTCTTGTTCATGGGCGAGCTAATTGAGCTCGAAGCCACGAATACGCTTTTCACGAATCCTAAGGACCGCCGCACCGAGGATTACATCACCGGGCGTTACGGTTAACACTTCTTCCAGCAGGAACCGAAAACATGGGCGAGCACATTTCCCGCCAATACAACGCCGAATTAGAAGACGTACGCTCCCGCGTGTTGGCGATGGGGGGTATGGTTGAGCAACAATTGGAACACGCCGTCAAAGCGTTGGTAAATGGCGATTCTCAGTTGGGCGAATTAGTGTTGAGCAGCGACTATCGCATCAATGCCATGGAAGTGGCCATTGACGAAGAATGCGTGCAAATTCTAGCGCGACGCCAGCCAGCGGCGAGCGATTTGCGCTTGATTATGGCGGTGATTAAAACTATCACCGATCTAGAGCGTATCGGCGACGAGGCTGAGCGTATTGGCCGAATGGCCGTGCATTTGGCAGGCGAAGACGGCATGAAAAAGCTGTCGACGGCCATTGGACACTTAGGACAACACGTGCAACATTTGTTGCATGATGCATTAGATGCGTTTGCGCGCACCGATCCCGAATCCGCCGTGCGCGTATGGCGTGAAGACCTCAAAGTCGATGAAGAATATGACGCGATTATGCGTCAACTGATTACCTACATGATGGAAGATCCGCGCTCCATTCCGCGCGTGTTGGACATTATCTGGTCGGCGCGCGCCTTAGAGCGTATTGGCGACCGTGCGCGTAATATCTGTGAATACGTCATCTATTTGGTCAAGGGCAAAGATGTTCGCCACACGTCTATTGAAGCGATGGAACAAGAAGTGTTAGGCGGAGATTAGACTTTTGCGTCTACTCGCGCAGAGAAGATGTCCAACTAAAAACTCAATGCGCGTCTTCGCGAGCGCAATTTGGTTTTTTGCCTTGCTGCTCAGTATTTCTGGGGCGTGTGCTCAGTCTAATGAGATCGCGCCTGCACCCACTCGGTACGAAGCCTACTCCCACGGGCTGCTCTGGAAAATAGAAAAAGACGGGCAACCTGCAAGCTACCTATTCGGCACGGTACACGCCGAAGATCCTGCCGTATTGGCGCTCGCGCCCGAAGTCAAAGCGGCATTCAAGAGCGCCAGCGCTTTCGCCATGGAAGTGCTGTTCGACGAGAAAGTGGCGCGTGAAGCGTCGCAGTCCATGTTCTACCGTGACGGCAAAAAAAATCTTAAATTGGTTGTTGGCGACGCCTTGTATCAACGTTCGGTCGCGGCGGTTAAGTCGCGCGGAATCGCCGAAGACCATGTTTTGCACATGAAGCCTTGGGCTGTCATGAGCACCCTCTCAATGCCTCCCGCCAAAACGGGCCTGTTTCTCGACCTCGTCTTACTTAACGCGGCCACAACCGACGGCAAAGAACGTTTCGGCCTAGAATCAATGAAAGAGCAAACCGATGTGTTCGACACGATGTCGGATGCTGACCAAATCGAACTCTTATCGCGCACGCTCGATGAGCAAGCGAGCCTGGATGAAGACATCGCCAACATTATCAGCGCCTACTTGGCGCGTGATCTTGCAAAGGCGGCAGGCCTCACTGAATCGTTCTTGGAAACGCTGACCCCGCGCGTGGCAGACGAGTTTCGACGGCGTCTGATTACTGAGCGAAATCAGATCATGGCAGATCGACTCGAACCGTTGATGGCGCGTCAAGCGACGTTTGCCGCTGTGGGCGCGATGCATTTGCCAGGAGATAAAGGCATACTGGCTGTTTTGGCGGCGCGAGGCTATCGCATTTCCCGCGTTTATTGAAAAGTGTTGAATTGACTTATTGTTAGGAAACTATGCGGCAAGTCTATCTCGCCTCCAATCTTGTCGACGCCCATATGGTAAAAGACCACCTTATTTCTTTCGGAATCAAAGCCCGCATCCACGGCGAAAACTTAGTTGGTGCTGCTGGAGACCTGCCTACCGACGCGTATCCCACCGTATGGGTGACAGACAATGACGACTATGAGCGTGCACGGCAGTTAGTGCATGGCATTGTAGCGGAACCCAAAGCGACGCAATTATTTCCGGACAACTGGATTTGTCCGGATTGCGCCGAGCCAAGTGAGGCGGCGTTTACCGAGTGCTGGCGTTGCGGCCGTGTGCGTGTGAAGTAACGCGCTGCCAGGTTGGGGCATCAATACCCAGGTTGCTGGCTACTTGGAAATTCGCAGCCGTCGCCAATCATCGCCCAGACGAGTCGCGCCACGCTCTCGGGTGCAATAACGGTATGTTGATTGTTAGAACTGAACAGTGTGCGACGCAATTCGGAGCGCACTTGACGGTTGCCGGAAAGATCAAAAATAATGTCGACCTTTTCGCCTTCATCCACCAATTGTTGAATCGTCAACAGTTCTACGCCCTCATACTCCGTTTTCTCCCCGTCGCCAGAGACGTTTTGCGTGGCGATGCCGACCACACTGACGCCGCGTTCTTTGAGCGCTAACATCTTGTGCAGCAATTTTTGACCGGCATTATTTAAACCGACAATAGCGATATTTTGTTTATCCATGATACGGTTCCCAACGGTTGGGTTATGTCAGGGATAGCGATGAGAAAACGGTCCTGCCGAGGCAACAAAGCATTCCTCGAACATGCACATAGTTCGCCAGTACGGAAGAAGCGCCCCACGTAAGTGCGCCAGAGGCATGACTCGGTCCAGGTTCAGCACAGGTGGGCAGCATGGCGCTTTCCCGGGGAGTGGAGCAGAGGACAAATGGCAAAGAATTCAGCAATTTTATTAACTTCCGCTGTGGCAGTGTTGGCGACTGGCGTCACGGAAGCGCGCAGTTTTCATAAAACGTACGGTTACAAAACGTTGGACAAAAACGAGATTGAATTGGTTTATTGGAGCGAGTACGTTGCGGCCAGTTCGAATTCGATGCCTTATTTCGGTCAGACCGTTGGTCGCAAAGGTTTGTGGAGCAACACGTTCGAAGTGGATATGGCGTAACCGACAAATTTGATATGGCGGCGTCTATCGTCGTACTGCCTGTGTTACCTAATGATCGCTCCTAATACGTCAGCACTAGCCTGAAAGTACTAGTGAAAGCTTGCTACTTGCTTCGGCGTCGGCTTAGAATCGAGACAAGCCAGATTTTAGGCAAGCGACAAACTCTTGCCCCCTGTTCTCGCCAACGTCGATGCAAGGAGTGATGTCGTGAACCTTCGCCTGCTCATTGTAGTGTTCATGTTTGCTAGTTCCTGGGGTATGGCCGAGCAAGCTTGGGCAGTGTCGGCGGCTGGCGTCCCAGACATGGCGCGTGGCGTTGCCGACTCAGATCAAAGTGTTACCGCGCCTGCCGATCCTAATTCTGGGAAGTGGACTCGCCGTGGCGCGGGATGCTTGGGTGGTGCAGTTTTAGGCTTCGTGTTGCCGGGCTTAGGAAATATCATTGGGTGCGTCGTGGGCGCCGTCGTATTTTCCGTACAAGATGTATTTGCGAAATCGGAGCCTGTGACTAGCCAAAGCATTCCGGCAGCAACCGTTGAAGAATAGGTGAGGTTTTATTCACGTCAGGGTAGGCCATGAAGAACATTGCTTTACTCACTGAATATGGAATTACCGGCACACTGCTAACGTTTAATTTGTTCATATTTGGCACCTTGCTTAGTTTGCAAATGCCGGGCGATTCGCTGACTTTGAATTTCCACGACGCCTTTATACTCTGGACAGGCTGGTTTCAAAAGCTGGCCGACGCATTGGGGCCACTAGGTCATAACGACGCGATTACCTCCGCCGCCAACGCAGTGCTCGCAACGTTAGCGACACTTTTCATTTTCTGCACGGGATTCCTGCTCGAAATTACCGCACCTTTATTCTTTACGATTTTGGAAATGGCGATTTTCCGACGTTGGTTAACGTCGAGCGATCAAGTCTGGATCGAGAAAATTGTGGAGCGTAATCAGGCGCTGGTGAAGAAGGATTTCGAGGGCTTTACGAAAGTTGAGCAACGGCGTTGGTTCGTTCCGCGCGGGTTTTTGCGCCATCGACAAGAATACAATCGACTTCGTTCTTTTGTATTTTCATACTTGTTTGTTTATGCCAATGACGTGAATACGGACGAATTGACCGGCCACATTCGCTTGTGGCATACAACGCGGGCCGTTGCCACATCAATGATTTATTTGGGCGTTTTGCTCACCTGTTTGTCGGTAACGGGATTAGACAACGCAGGCAAAAGTGGTGAAATAACAAACGAAGCGATGCTTCTGTCGGTAGGTGTGCCATTGCTCTTATTTATTGGGTCTGCCTTGCTTACGCTTGCCATTTTTTCTCGGCTCTGTAATATTCTTCGATCCCTTATCTTTCTAGTTGATCAGCGCGTGGCGCAGTGAACGTGGCTCAATTTTGTCCGCCAGCCAGGGGAAGGGGTGGCGCGCTGGCGGCGTGCTTGGCATGCGCCAACGAGGCGTCCGTGTGGGCAAAGAGTGCGGTGTCGTCCTCGGCGTCGTCTGGGTAAGTTGCCCCGCCAATGCTCACCGTGATGCGGAGCTTTTTGCCATCGCCCAAGTTCAACGCATTCTCGGCGATAGCACGGCCAATACGTTCCGACGTTTCATGGGCGCCGTGGGCATCCGTTTCGGACAACATGACGGCGAATTGGTCCGCGCCAAATCGGGCGGCAGAGTCAGTCGGCCTGATCGCGTTTTTGATCTGCATGGCGACCGAACACAGCACGGAATCGCCAACCAAGTGGCCATGTTTCTCGTTGATATTTTGGAAGTCGTCGATGTCTATGTACAGGATGGAGAAAACACGGTCATAGCGCTTGGCGCGTTGAATTTCCGTGTTCACGAGTTCGTGAAATTTACCACGGTCAAAAAGGCCGGTAAGATGATCTTGTATAGACAAATATTCGAGTTCTTTCTGCACCCGCTGAAAACGCTCGGCCATCGTATTGAAAGCGCCGGCTAAGGTGCCAAGTTCGTCCTGGCGGTGCAGGTCAATGCGGGAAGAGAGATCGCCGCGACCAAAACGTTGGATGGATTCTTCCAAGCGGCGAATGGGAAAAAGTACCGATGATGCCATTGAATAAAGGGCGGCAAAGGCTAACAGTAAGCCGATAGCAAAAAGCACAGCGGTCCAAACTAAGGCTTGTTCTTTACTGTCGCGCGCCGAGAGTCGCTGCGCTTCAACTTCGGCAAGCGCGGAATTGCTAACGATATCTAGCGAACTCACCACAGCGCCTAAGTTGACGCCGTATTCATCCATGCGGCGGACAAGCACGCTCGAATCGGCCAGTCCGGTATGCGTGAGCAGTTCGTCACCGACCAGCTTCGTCTCTTTCCATAGCGTTTGCGCTTTTTCTAACGCTAAATATTCCTTGCTTCCGGGGTTGGTTTTCGCCAGTGCATCTTGAAGCGCTAGGTCGATTTCTACAGTGAGGCGAATATAGTTGTCGCGATCAGTGGCTTCGCCCTTGTGTAAGTAGCGATGGATAGGAAGTTCAGTGCGTAAAACCAGGGTTTGCACTTCCTTGCTCTGCGCAAGGTCTTCGACGGGTCGGCTGATGATGTGCTCAAGGGTCCCGACGGTTGTCTGCACGGTGTAGAGGGCACCGAACAAAACAGCGGCCAGCGGCAGCAACATAGCCGCGGTTCCGAAAAAGAACCGCGTCTTGAGAGACGTCTTGGTTGTCAACAGTAACCCCACATTTGCCAATATTTTCGGCGCCCGCTATCTAGGCCGAGCCAGCCCCGGATCGATAATCGCCGTTGATTAACTATCGTCCAAAGCTTTGTATTTTTAAAGATGAGTCTAGTCTACCGCAGGCGAAGGGAAAATTGCGGGTATTCGGTGAGTGGATGAGAATTTTTTGGAGGTTTCGGTGGGTTCTAGGCGCGGTGACCGATGACGGACGGCCAATAGGCGATTGATTGAAGATTTCCTTGTGATAGCGGGTCAAAACAAATTAAGGCACTGTTGCCGCCTGTCGTTATTCGTATTCACCAAACAAGCGTGCGTCACCCGCCGCGTAGATGGTAAGCATCAGCTCCGAGTCATCGAGTATCCGGTATTGTGGGCGTCGGCCCGAAATCCGTTCGCTATTATCTAAAATGATCTGCACACCTTCGCCACGCTTATCCATGAACGTGCTGCGATCACTAACAATGCCGGCATCGGTTTCAGGTACAGAGCACTTGGCCAGTAGACTGGTGATCGCTTCGTTTCGCGCCGCCTGCCGGTACGGCAAGCTTTCCACTGTCATCGTATTGGGAATAGCGCCCGGTGAAAATAACTCCACGCGGTCGGCGAACAGCCGCAATCGGATTTTGGAGCCGTGCATGGAGTAATCCCGATGCGCAACCGCGTTGACCACCGCCTCGAATACGGCGGTCAGATCGAATTGGGGTAGATCATGCCTGCCTTCTTTTTTGGTCGCGGCCACGCGCATGTTCTTTCGGACAAAATGGCAAGCGCCAACGATCTGCTGATCCAACGGACCAACGATATCGGCCGCATCCAACTGGTAAATTTTGTCACCGGCCGGCCTGATCTCGGTGCCACGGTATGCCACGGCCTGGATATAGGCGTTGGGCAACCACCGACAAGGATTCTCGCTTGCCGTTAGCACGCCCGCCACTGTTGGCCGTAACACTCTCTCGTCGTCAAGAGCCGCCATTGCCAGTTTGACCAATAAATCGTCGCGTCCATCTCGCGAGCGGGGCGTCGCAAAGCGCTCCCAGAGCTGCGGCTGTAGGTCGTCGATTGTGGCACGAGGAACAGTCTGTTCGTCGAAGCGAATAATGCGCTCGCCCGAAAAACGGATTTCTTTCAACTCCAGGAAGGAATCCTCACCCAATAGAATTTTGTCCAACAAGGCTTTCGCGGTGTCATACATGAGTTGTGCCTCTTGTTCGTTCATCTGTACCTTGCGAAGGTATTAAGGCATATATTGTAACGCTGAAAACCCTTGGATTTACCGCACTGCATTATCCACCGCGTCGAGAAATGCGCGGCCACAAAATCCAGGTAATCTCGCATTGCTTATGTGTGAGGTGGTGGTGCGACATGTTGCGGGACGGGCTATCCTGGGTAGTCCTCATAGTAGCAATTGGTATACGCAGGCGAACGCCGTTGGCGTCGATATTGGCTCTCCAACCGGGAGCATAAAGGACCTAACGTAGATTTGTCCTTTATGAAGCGTCGATTTGTCTAATAGCAAAGCGTCGCATGGCCTATACCGACATCAGCAGCGAAGACCGCTTGGTCCAGGCGACCTTTGCCTATCCCATGTTGGCGAGACGCTGGGCTGGGAGGGCGTTTACGCCTGGAATCAAGAAACCTATGGTCCGGTGGGCATGGCTGGGTCGGGCCAGCGAGCGTGAGAGGGGCCTGACGGGTTTTTCACATCGGCGCAGGTGGATGAATTGGTGACGGTGTTGGAACGGGTGACGGCATTGGCGTTGGTGGCGTGAGGGCAATTGCGGGGATTGGCTGATTCGAATAATTCTATAAAAATTATTTAAATCAAAATGTTGAGCTGTTTTCAGGCT
>JANOTC010000317.1:0-6151 GCA_031416175.1 Gammaproteobacteria bacterium | reverse complement strand
GTTCCGACGTTAAAGCGCTATTCGATTCGGCAAAAGGAATGGGCAGCAAACTCAACCAAATCGAGCGACAAATGCGCAGCATGGAAGAGCGACAAGATCAACTATCGCTCAAAGAACCCAGCGAACAAGCGTATAGTCACTCCGTGCGCTTGATTAAATCCGGGGTTCCAGTTGAACAAGTGATTGAACAGAGTGGCCTCTCTAGAGGTGAAGTAGAGTTGCTGTTGTTATTGAATCGAATCGAAATAGGGAGTGGCGCAGCTAACTCCTCCGCACCACCCAAATCCAATTTTTTGTAACGCCTATTAAGCGTTAAAACCGTCCAAACATCGCGTTGACGTGGAGCGACAAGCCACTAAAGCCCGAATCACTGACTTCGGCGATGTCACTGCCTTCGATCATTCGGTAGGAAAGCCCGCTATTTAAAGTCACAAACTGACCGAGATTAACGGTTACGCCCACTGCTGGTTCAACCACAAACACGCTATCTCTCTTGTGTACAGCGCCTGAATGGTGCGGGTTGTCTGGTTCGCCCAATGCACCTGCGCCCACCAGGAGTTCAATATAGCTGTGAATTTGCTTGCTAGGTTCGCGAAAAACACCTAACACTAATCCACCGTAGCCAAGTCTTAAGTCAGTGTCTTTTATATCGCGCACGGTGTGAAATCCAGCGCCGCCGACATAGTAAGTGTGATCAATTAACCAAGCACCTTTAGCACCGAGGAGCAGATTGGCGCCGCCATTAATCGCGCTAATACGCGCTTCGGGGCCACCGAAAAACCCGTGAACCACATTTTCCGGCAAGAGCGTCTCGCGCTCGACAGCCGCAGCAGGGCACGCAATCGCCAGTCCTAACAACGCAAACGAAAGCATGCCACGCATACGAAATTCTCCTAGACAATTTTCTTGTATTTGAAACGATGAGGCGTATCTGCGTCGACACCGAGGCGGCGCTTGCGATCCGCTTCATAGTCGGCGAAGTTGCCTTCAAACCAGACCACTTTTCCTTCGCCTTCGAACGCCAACATGTGTGTCGCGATGCGGTCAAGGAACCAACGATCATGTGAGATAACCACGGCGCATCCGGCGAAGTCTAACAGCGCTTCTTCGAGCGCGCGCAAGGTTTCAATGTCGAGGTCATTGGTCGGTTCATCGAGCAACAGGACATTGGCGCCACTTTTTAATAACTTGGCTAAATGTAAGCGGTTGCGCTCGCCCCCGGATAATTCGCGTACGATTTTTTGTTGGTCGCTTCCCTTGAAATTGAATCGACCGCAGTAAGCGCGCGATGAAAACTCCATTTTGCCAACTTGGATCATGTCCTGGCCGCCGGAGAGTTCTTGCCAAACCGTGTTCTCGGGATTGAGTGAATCGCGATTCTGATCGACGTAAGCCAATTGCACGGTTTCACCGCGACGTAATTCGCCACCATCGGGTTTGTCGACACCCGCGATCATACGGAATAGGGTCGTTTTACCGGCACCGTTCGGTCCGATAATGCCAACTATGCCGCCGCGCGGTAAATTAAAATTTAGATCTTCAATCAGTAGGCGATCGCCAAATCCTTTGCGCAAATGCGCGGCTTCAAACACCAAGTCGCCCAGACGAGGACCCGTCGGAATAAATATTTCTTTGGTTTCGTTGCGCGATTGGGCTTCGTTGGAAGACAATTCGTCAAATCGAGCCAAGCGTGCTTTGCTCTTGGCGTGACGCCCCTTGGGATTTTGGCGAACCCACTCAAGTTCCGCTTTCATCGCCTTTTGTCGCGCTGATTCTTGTTTTTCTTCTGTCGCTAAACGCTTGCCTTTTTGATCCAACCAGGAAGAATAATTTCCTTCCCACGGAATGCCATGGCCGCGATCAAGCTCTAGAATCCAGCCTGCAACATTGTCTAAGAAGTAACGATCATGTGTAACCGCCACGACGGTGCCGGGATAATCGTGCAAAAAGCGTTCGAGCCAAGCAACGGATTCGGCATCCAAATGATTGGTCGGTTCGTCGAGCAGCAACATGTCCGGCGCAGATAAAAGCAAGCGGCACAATGCGACGCGGCGTTTTTCACCACCCGAAAGGGTCGACACATTGGCGTCCCAAGGTGGCAGGCGCAATGCGTCGGCGGCAATTTCCAATTGACGGTCGACATTGTGACCGTCCGATGCTTGAATAAACGCTTCCAACTCCGCTTGTTCTTTAGCAATGGCGTCGAAGTCTGCATCGGGTTCTGCGTAGGCAGCGTACACGGCGTCTAAGCGTAGCAGCGCATTTTTTATCGGCGCGACCGCTTCTTCGACGTTACCGCGTACATCTTTGCTGGCATCCAATTGCGGTTCTTGTGCTAGATAGCCGATGCGCGTGCCAGCCAATGGCCGCGCTTCACCTAAGAAGTCTTGGTCCACGCCAGCCATAATCTTTAGCAAGCTGGATTTGCCTGAGCCGTTTAATCCGAGAACGCCAATTTTTGCGCCCGGGAAAAATGAGAGAGAAATGTCTTTGAGAATTTCACGCTTCGGCGGTACCACTTTGCCGACTCGATTCATAGTAAAAATATATTGCGCCATGCTTGGACCCGATAAGTGCGTTGACGGAAGCTCGGTAGTATAGGCGTTTCGTTTAAGCAGAGGAATCCGTTCCGCGTAAATTGCGAGCGACGAAGATGGCGGGCAATCAATACGCACTTCCCTCGTCCCATTGTTTGGACTAGAGTAACTGCACAAGGCATATTAAATGCGCACATAGATGCGCTGCGATTCTAAAATGTGGGGAAGGTGGGATATGTCTGACGTATTTTTGGGGAAGCCCAAAAATCGGCGCGTAGTTCGCGACGCCAATTTACTTACGAACTTCATGTCACTTCTGGTGTGGAGTTTTCTGTTTTTACTCCTTACGGCGTGTGCCGCTAAGGCGCCAACGGAACCGGAACGCACGGTGCCCGCGCCCACCGTCAGTGTTACGGTGCCCGCGCCGGATAGCGCAACGGTTGCACCCGGAACACACGTATCCGTTCGATTTTCTCAGCCGATTGACCCAGCGGTTGCCACTTCAGGCGCGGTGGAAGTTCGCGACGCGCAAGGTGTTCTGGTTCCGGGGGCGCTTCTCGTCACAGATTCAACTGTTTCTTTTACACCGACCGCCGATCTCGCCTTTGACGCTCACTATACCGTTACCGTCTCAACGCGTTTACTTGCCACCAATGGTAAAGCGTTAGTGGAAGCACATTCTTGGAGTTTTACAACAACGAAGCGACCCCTCTTGCGTCTATTTGCGGGGTCTTTAACCGGTGCGGGCAGTGAAGACGGAAATGCAGGATCGGCCTGGTTTAATAGCCCAACAGGCATGGTCGTTGATTCCGAACATAATATTTATGTGGCGGACTCCGGCAATCACACCATACGAAAAATCAAACCGGATGGTGCTGTCATCACCTGGGCCGGACAGGCGGGGGTGGCGGGCCATGTTGACGCTAATGGTAAGGCAGCGCGCTTTAACAATCCAACAGGAATGGCCATTGACGTAAACGATGTTCTATATGTCACCGATACCGCTAGCTCCACCGTTCGAAAAATCACGCCGGATGGCGCCGTGACCACACTGGCGGGTAGCGCTGGTGTGCCAGGCTCTGCCGACGGCGAAGGAAATGATGCGCGTTTTAACGCACCGCAAGGTGTGTGCGTGAGCACTGGAGGCCAAATTTATGTTGCCGATACGGGCAACCACATCATTAGACAAATAGATGTTAGTGGCGTTGTGATCACTGTGGCTGGATTGGCCGAAACGAGTGGTGCCACCAATGGACCTAATTTCGACGCACGCTTTCATTCGCCTACTGACGTTGCCATCGACGCAGACGGACATTTATTCGTGGCCGACTCAGCCAATAACCTGATTCGAAAAATCGCAGTGAGTGGTGGCGTCATCACAATAGCCGGAGAAATGGGCAAAAAGGAAACCGTTGACGGAAACGGCGTCGACGCGCATTTCAATCGCCCATCACACTTGCTGCTAACAGCGGATTTTCTTTATATCGCGGAAGCCGATGGACATTTAATTCGAAGAATGGAAACGGACGGTTTGGTGACAACGCTGGCAGGAAAAGCAGGCGAGCGGGGAAGTGTCGATGGTGAAGTCGTTGATGCGCGATTCGATGCACCTGCCAGTATGGCAAAGGCGTCGGATGGCGCCTTATATATCACCGATTCCGGTGGTCACACGATTAGGAAGCTAACATTAGATGACGGAATTGTCAGCACATTGGCAGGAGCAGCGGCACGCCGCGACCATGCGGGAGGAACTGGCGCAGCGGCGCGGTTTAATTCCCCAGTGGGGCTGGTTACCGACACACAAGGTAACGTCTTCGTCGCCGATTACGGCAATGCGCGGTTGCGAAAAATTACGTCGGAAGGCGAGGTGACGTCACTGGCAGAAATCGCAGGCGCGAACAGCATTGCCACTGATGCGGCAGGAAATATTTACGTCGCGGATTTGGATAATTCTACAATTAAGAAAGTGACGAAGGAAGGCGTCGTTACGACGCTCGCCGACAGCGCCGCCGCTTTCAGTCACCCTCAGGGTATCGCCGTCGATACCGTGGGTAATGTTTACGTCGCTGACACTGATCACCATGTAATACGAAAAATTTCGACCGATGGTGTCATTACGCTTTTCGCTGGCGCTGGAGTCTCCGGAAGTGGGGACGCCGTGGGTGTCGACGCTAAATTCAACTCACCCCGCGGGCTAGCCATCGGCACCGATAACACGCTTTATGTGGCAGATACGAACAATCACGTTATTCGAAAAATCACACTGGATGGCACAGTCAGCACGGTAGCCGGCAGCGCCGGTAATCTAGGTAGCCTGGACGCGTCCGGCGTCGATGCACGGTTTTCGCGACCTCAAGCCGTGGCCATTGACGGCGCGAACGCTATTTACGTCGCCGACACAGGTAATAACCTGGTTCGAAAAATTAGCACCGATGGCGAAGTGACCACCTTGCTGGGTACCGTTGGGAAAGTGGGTTTCGATCCGACGACGACGCCGGGTGTGTTGTCCAAGCCAGTGGGACTCGCCGTCAGTGGACGCACGCTTTATGTTAGTCTGTATGACGGCGTGGCTGTGTTAGAAAACTTGCCGGAGTAGAAGACTACCATGTGCAATCGCACTAGGCGCTATAGTCTATAAACTTTCCCCTGGGGCGCCAATTTACCCGCCAGATTTAATTTCATCGGCAAAATGATCATTGGGATGCCACGCAAGTGCAGGCGGCGCTGCATCACCAACGTTGTTTGGTTGTGCAATAGGCGAGTCAGCCAACTCTCGTGTTCGACGATCAACTTGCTGGCAAAGAAAATTGCGCTGGGATGCTCATGCGTAATTTGCTCGGCCAGCATCGTTAGTTCTTCTAAGGTTTCGGTACCGAAGCTGCGGTAAGATTTTGCTGCGAGTCCGTGTTCGTGACAGTCGAGCAAAGTGGACCGCATTACCTTAGAAAATAGTGCCCCGTCCTGACGCAAAAGAAGACCGCCTCGCGGCGGTCTTCTTGTCAATCTTTAACAATAAATGGGTTTATACCTAACGTATGTCACGGCCACCGTCACAAACATACGTGCCTTAGCCGCCGCGCAGATTACCTGGAGCCTTTTTAACTACTGCAGGAACGGTAACTGTCGTTGAGTCGAGAACGACCGCAGTCTGCGACAGCAGTCTGCCGTTGATCGATGCGAGACTTCCAAAAGTAATCCCCGTCTTTCCTAGGATAATGCCCTCAAAGTGTGTGCCTGCCCCCATTGTCACAGCACCGGCAACCTGCCAGAAAATGTTCTGGGGCTGCACGCCGCCACTCAGGATAACTTTCATGTAAGCAGCCATGTCGAGCGTTCCTGCCACCTTTAGGATAAAGACATCGGTAGCACTGCCGTTAAATGTAAGATCCGTTGGGATGGTTACAGCGCTTCCCCATTCGTACACGGTAACGCCACCGGGAAGAGCGCGGAGCGTCAGACTTGTAAGCGTTCCGCTGCCCACATTGGTCGTTGCCGCAGTCGAAGCCGTCCGGCCAGCGGCGTTGTTGTACGCGGATTCCATGTTGAGCACGGCGCTGCCGAGAATAGTGGGCGTCGGTTCGGCATAGTCGGCTGCATATAATTTCCCGGGTGCG
>JANOTC010000316.1:0-2476 GCA_031416175.1 Gammaproteobacteria bacterium | reverse complement strand
ACGCTTGCTTCACCCACGCTCAAGTCAGGCTATCCTGAGAATGGTTTAGAGGCATATAAATCATTGGTTTGTCGTAGACCGGCAACAACTGTTTGGAAACGACTTGAGTTACTGGATACAGCCGTGTGCCCGATCCACCAGCGAGAATAATTCCCTTCATCGTATTGCCCCAACACCCGGGCACATCTTCACAATTGCGATGAAGTCGTCCGAAAAATCTCCTTGATTCGGAGCAATTCCCAACACCGACCGGCAAAACTCAACAAAACGAAAGGCGTCACCATACAGCGAGGGGATCAGTGTCTGCAGAGAATTGAAGTGGTCTGCGATTTCCGCGTATTCGGTCTCATAGTCATGGGCAGCAAGATTGCGCGTTGTACGGCAGAGCTGCCAAGATGCAACCGATTCGAGCACACCAGCTTTTTCATAAAAAACGAGAACCTTCAAAAATGTTTCTGAACGCTCACCGGCAAGCAAATTGGCATGCCGCATTGCAGCACCCAAAGTATCTTGGAGTTTGGCAAATCGCTCGTTGATCGCTGCCAGCGATTCAAATAGCGCTACGTTTTTCTTGTGCTTCTCCAGAAACACTGCTGATAACGGCCACGTCAGCTTCTGGCCCGAAGCGTCGAGAAAATATACGCAACGTTGGATCGCATTAAGCAGTCCGGCAAGGTGTGCGCGCTGCGCGTCAAGTACGGATTTGTCCATAACTTACACTTCCAAGCGGGCCGCGCCGGCGCGGGCGATGACCTGGAACGGTGTTAGCGCCGCGTTGCGGACGTGCGCAATGATATCGACCGGCAAGCCCAGCCGGGATTCTAGTTCCATTTTGATCCGCGCACGTTGGATCAGCGACAACGTGGCGTCAGCCTCGACAAAAATGTCAACATCGCCTCCGCTGACTGTGTCATTAAGACGGGAACCAAATAGATACACCTCTGCCCCCGTGCCCGCCCAGCGGGACACAGCGTCGACGATCAAACGCACTTGCTCTTGTGTAAGGCGCATCGGCAACTACTCCCAGGTGTCGCGTAAGCTGCGGCATTGACGAGACGGCACAAATTATCGCTCACTCTATCTTCTCCGGCGTACTTCCATGCAGAAGCCTTGCTCATACTGTGACACGGAAAATCCGTTCGCGCCGCTTGCCATGATTTCCACGCCAACCTCAAACGGAACATGTACTTTGCGATAGAGCGATTTGAGGATTGCCAGATCATCAAGCGCCGCGACCAACGCAATGATCGGCCCGGTATTGATCACGATTTCCTGCGGCCTAGGCATGCTTAGCGTCCGACGCCAAATCTTCCTCCGTCAGGGCAATCATGGCCACGCCGTAGCGATGCAAACCAAGCAGAAAAACCACTCGGTAAACGCCTGCCAAACCCGCCGCGATACCCGACGAGATGCGCTTCATCTCAAACAACTTAACCGCCATGGCCATACGCGCTTCACGCCCGAATTCCTCGGGTGTTTCTTGCAATGCGTCCGGCAACGTTTTGGGATACTCAATGTTCAATTGCATAACCTTACCTCATGGCTTTGCCGCTCGCGGCGTAAAAACAGATGCCTTGCAATCATCCCGAGCGCACTACAACCAACGGTAGCCCGGTCCGGCGCGAACCCATCAACTTTAACTCGTGGCAATTCATTTTTTCTTGTTGTTCGAGCTAATAACAACCCTTGCAAATTCTTCAAAATCCGCCAAGCCGGTTTTTGCAATCGAATGGACGATCGCCCAGTTAATGGCATCGTAGTTGTGGACCGCGATGTTGCGAAATCCCACCGCCTTTTTCATGCGCAGCGCCAAATCTGCGCTGATCAGTCCCGCGCTATTTAACACGTTGAACGTTTGTTCCATCGTGTCTGGCGGCGCATATTCCGTTTTTGAAATGAGATGCGCTCCGATATCCACGCAAATCTGCACCGCACGCGTCAGGTTCAATGCCAGAATATCCTGCGCATCAACATCGTTGACCAAAGCATTTACATCCACCGGGCATTTGACTGCAACGCGACGCAAGCAGCGCCGTAATGACTCCAGCTTTTCTTCAATTACTGGCCAATCCATGCTTGCCTCCTTTCCTTGAGGATTCTGCTCCGATAAGGCATGAAATCAGCCTGATTCAACAGATGTTTATTCAGCACAAAAGCGAAATCAGTGTCAGCACCCAGTATTTTTTTTCCGCGCGTTACGATTTGCCCCAGCAAGGGTTCGCCCGCCAAATAAATATCCACCAAATCGACCGGGCGTCCCAGCGCTTCAGCTAACTCTGCGATCAGTTGGATTCTCTCATGCGTGGCTAGCGGATGGTCAGCCCCAATAGCGAGATCAAGATCGCTGTTCTGGTCGGCTTCACCTTGAGCCAAAGACCCGAATAACACCGCCAGATGGATCGTTCCATGCCTTTCCAGAACCTGTTTAATACCCGCAAGGTCGTTCGCTCTTACGTTGTTGGGCCTATTCACAACC
>JANOTC010000315.1:0-2388 GCA_031416175.1 Gammaproteobacteria bacterium | reverse complement strand
ACTGGAAGCCGCGTCCGCCGTGGCTCTCAGGGCAATTCATGCGCTAAGGAAAATCCGCAACCAGTAGCCACGAACGTGCAAAAGTGTTGCGAGTGCCGGGGCTTACGATACCTTGCTTAGCCGTTCGGCCATCCTGGTTTGCCACCCTGGCCCTGTTGCCTTCCAGCGTTCGATCACGTCAGCCGGCAATCGTAGGGAAATCAATTTGCGCGGGCTTGGCGAAAGCGGCCTTCCGCCTTTATTTATTTTCGCGCGCGCGAGCATTTCTTCGGTAAGTTCCGGCAGGTCTTCGTACTCCTCTTTCTTCAGGGTGTGGGCATCGACTCGTGCCATATCAGACTTCAAGGAGTGGTGCGATGCGGTTTTGTTCGCGTTCATTGGCTTGCCTCATACTGAATACGTGGCGATCAGCGTCACGCGGTGTGTAGCCCACGACGACCATCCGCCCTTCCAGTATTCCGTAGCAGATAACTCGCGTTTCGCCGTAGTCCTTTCGCGTATCTTCGACCTCCAAAGTGATGCCCGCAAAAATCAATGCAGCGTCACCAAAATCAAGCCCACGTTCAGACAGCGTCTTGTCGCGTTTGGTTGGGTCGAAAGTAATTCGCATGTGGTTATTGTAGCTACATAAACCGAAAGGTGCAAGGCGCTATTTGGGCTGAATTTTTCGGGTGTTATAGGGGATGTGCGCCGGAATCCCAGAAAATTCCGTCGGGAAACTCCTGGAGTGCGGTTTTCGGCACGGTTCAAAAACGGCGTGTTTTGGGTACCACTAGGCGATATGACGGTACTTTATGAACCGTGCCAAAATTACTTCACTGCCAAGACTGAGATATGCCCAGCTCCGCTGGATTTGGCACGCGGTCGGATGATGATTTCAACATCTTGATTGAGTGCGGTCAAGAACTCCATCAGACGTTCGACAGAGAACTGATCGAGCCGGTAGTTTTTCAAGGCTGAGACTTTGGGTTGCGGGATGGCAAGCAATGCCGCGATTTCACGCTGTTTCAGTTTGGAGCTTTTCAGTAGTTCATTTACGGCTAGAGCCAAGCGCGTCTTGGTTTGGCGTTCGGCGGAATCCGCATAGCCCAAGTCAGCGAAAACGTTTGTGCTGCCGGGAGTAATTGTGCTCATGTAGTGCTGCTCCTTTCATAATCCAATTGAGCGCGCTTGAGGCGTTCGGCGATCAGGTTTACATCGTCTTGCGGGGTCTTGATGCCTGTTTTCGATTTCTTCTGGAATGCAGGCAGGACATACACCACATCGGCAAAGCGCACTGTATAGACTGCGCGGAATGTGTCGCTCCGATGATCTTCAACTATCTCGAAAACCCCGGCCCTTCACCCTTCCATGGCTTGGCCTTTGGGTGCTTGGCGCCAAGCTGCGCCAAACCCAAGGCATAGCCCATTTCGTTCTGCACATCAGTGGGAAAGGCCAAGAAGTCCTTCTTTGCTGATGAGACCCAATGCAGGGGTTTTTCACGCGAAAGGCTAGGAGGAATTCGAACCATGCGTATTTATACCAAAATAGGTATATAACGTCAAGTAATTGATGTTGGATTACTGCTGGTTGCGGGCTTTCCTGACCACATGAATTGCCCCGAGAGCCACTGCCCTAATTGTCTTGCCCCTCAAACGGCCGTCGGGAAATACACTACACCACCGTCTATCGTGCCTTTCGTCAATGGTGCGATCGGAACTGCAATGTGATCGCGCCATTTGTATCCGCGGCAGGAAATCGCAACGAGTCGCCGCTGTCGTTTCAATACCATGCACGTCTGTACTAACCCGAATTGGTCACTTATTTCATAATTCCGACCGATTTCGTGTCAAAATCGGCCAACGCTAATGACGTCGCTATTAACTAACGGGTAATGGGCGGTATCCGTCCCACGAAACCTGCAACCAGTAGAGTAACAACTGCTTGACCTAGCGGGTTAAAGGTCCGTCCAAGGATTGATCTGCATCTAAGTAGTTTAAGTGCGCGTAATCAGCTGGTGCGGGCGGCTTCAGGTCCGAGTCGTGTTTAAGCATGCTCGCTTTTTCCAATGTGCAGGCTTATTCTTATGCTCACAGAACTTTCGTGAGCTTCCGGCACCCTAGCTCAACTTAACCCCCTTCCGCATGGTTTACTACGTTTCCCGAAATCAACAGGAAACGTTATGGCAAACCCACTCACACTCGACTCTGTCTCCGCCGCCTTTGCTCATTGGCGCCAAAACCGATCATCACTCAAAGAGCCCGTGCCGATTTTCTTGCGTGAGCAGGCTATCAAACTGCTGACTCACTACAGCAAGAACCGGGTGATCCAGGCATTGAAAATTAATCACTCGATGCTAAAGCAATGGCAGCCTAAAGGCGAGCGCTCGGCGGCGACATTCGTTGTTTT
>JANOTC010000314.1:0-2494 GCA_031416175.1 Gammaproteobacteria bacterium | reverse complement strand
CAACAAAGGAGATAACGTATGATGGAAAATATGGGTATATATGGCGGTTGGGGCATGGGCCTAGGCTGGATCATCATGGTCTTGTTTTGGGTCTTACTTATCGCTGGCATTGTCGCCTTCGCGAAGTGGATTTTGGGCGTGTCGTCCGGCAATCCAATGTCACCCGATAAAAGCGCGATTGACCTGTTGAAGGAGCGTTATGCGCGCGGAGAAATCGAGAAGGAAGAGTTTGAACAAAAGCGCCAGGATCTGAAATCGTAGCGGTGTGAAATTGTTAGCATAACTGTTAATACCGCCAACAGACTAAGGAGACCAATATGGATATCGTGGATATCTCGCGCGGATGAACACCCCGATTACCGCCAAAACCGTATTCGTCGTCGAAGACTCCGCCTCACTTCGCGCGCGTTTGGTGGAAATGATCGGCGAAATTCCCGGTGTTCACATTGTCGGTGAAGCTAGCTCCCCGATAGCGGCTATCGCCGGAATAGTACGTACATTGCCACACTTTGTGGTTTTGGACTATCAGCTCGACGGCGGCACGGGCGTGGAGGTGCTACACTCAATTCGCGGCCAATGGCCGGACATCAAATTTATCGTATTAACCAATTACAGTCAGCCGCAAGTTCGCCGAGTCTGTATAGAAGCCGGTGCGCACGCGTTCTTCGATAAGAGTACTGAAATGGGCAAAGTAAGAGCCTTTATCGCGAGTTCCTCTGATCGAACTCGCGGCTAGTAGGCGGCGTTATATTAAATTGAAAAGGAGTTCGTCATGACAGTCGACAAGAAACTGACCACAAACGCCGGATGTCCAGTCGCCGACAATCAGAACGTAATGACCGCAGGGCGACGTGGTCCGCAATTATTACAAGACGTCTGGTTCCTAGAAAAACTCGCGCACTTCGACCGCGAAGTTATTCCCGAGCGCCGCATGCATGCCAAGGGTTCTGGAGCCTACGGAACATTTACCGTGACCCATGATATTACTCCATACACACGCGCTAAGATTTTCTCTGCAGTAGGTAAAAAAACTGAACTGTTCGCCCGATTCACCACCGTGGCAGGAGAGCGCGGCGCAGCAGATGCCGAGCGCGACATTCGTGGTTTCGCACTTAAATTTTATACGGACGAAGGCAACTGGGATTTAGTCGGCAACAACACCCCGGTATTCTTTCTGCGCGATCCGATGAAGTTTCCGGATTTGAATCATGCGGTGAAACGCGATCCGCGCACGAATCTGCGCAGTGCAAAAAACAACTGGGATTTCTGGACATCATTGCCAGAAGCTCTGCATCAAATCACCATCGTGATGAGTGATCGCGGTATACCGGCCACTTACCGTCACATGCACGGTTTTGGCAGCCACACCTTCAACTTCATCAATGCCAAAAATGAGCGCCATTGGGTTAAATTTCACCTAAAATCGCAACAAGGCATTAAGAACCTAACAGATGCCGAAGCGGAGACGCTCATCGGCAAAGATCGCGAAAGCCACCAGCGCGACCTTTATGACAGCGTGGAAAAAGGTGATTTCCCGAAGTGGACGATGCATGTACAAATCATGCCGGAAAAAGACGCGGCGAAAGTACCCTATCACCCATTCGATCTGACCAAGATATGGCCGCATAAGGATTACCCTCTCATCGAAGTCGGGGTGATGGAACTCAATCGAAACCCACAAAATTTTTTCGCGGAAGTGGAACAATCCGCCTTTAATCCCGCCAATATCGTGCCGGGCATCGGTTTCTCCCCCGACAAGATGTTACAAGGGCGCTTATTCTCCTATGGTGATGCACAACGTTACCGGTTAGGCGTCAATCACCATTTAATCCCAGTCAATGCAGCGCGTTGCCCCGTCAATAGTTACCACCGCGACGGCGCCATGCGCGTCGACGGCAACCATGGCAGTACGCTGGGTTATGAACCTAACAGCCAGGGTGAGTGGCAACAGCAACCCGAGTTTAGCGAACCTATGCTAAGTTTAGAAGGCGACGCGGGTCACTGGAATCATCGTGAAGACACCGACTATTTTTCCCAACCTGGCGCGCTGTTCCGCCTCATGTCGTCCGAAGAAAAGCAGAGGTTATTCGAGAACACCGCGCGATCGATAAGCAGTGCACCGCGAGAAATTCAGTTGCGCCACATTGCTAACTGCTCGAAGGCGGATTCGGCGTATGGTGAGGGTATAGCCAACGAGTTGAATGTTGTGGCCGCCATTTAAATTCAAGGAGCGAATTTCCCATGGACTACTTCGAATTCGAATTGATGGCGGTTAGAAGGCGCTGCTTTTCACAGCAAATATTTGCTAAGCCAGACTCATTAAACCTGGCTTAGCGGGTGAACTTGCGTCGCCTCTTTTAGGCCAGTCCCCGCTTAAACACAGTTCCATTGCACCCTGCACACGGTGGAATCCGCCCCACTTTTTGAAAATGAAGCGGCTTGCCACAATGCGTGCACACCAGCGTTCCCATGCCTGCCACCTCGCCCGTATTCC
>JANOTC010000313.1:0-2307 GCA_031416175.1 Gammaproteobacteria bacterium | reverse complement strand
ATGGATTTGTTTTCGCAGGCGGAGCACGATGAAGATGCGCAGGCGATCTTGCTTTCTCCAGATGCCGATTTCCTCGACAAAGTATTTGCCAGCGTGCTGCGCCTAGCGCCAACGATGGAGCGAGCGGCGTTGATTTCGAGTTCACTGAATGCACGCGGCGCCTTAATTCTCGTGCGCGATTTGGACGAGGCGGCGGAAGTGACCAATTTCATTTCGCCGGAACATTTGGAATTGTCGGTGGAAGATCCGCTGACGTTGGCGAAAAAAATTCGCAACGCGGGCGCTATTTTCCTAGGCCGTTACACGGCTGAGGCGGTGGGCGATTATTGTGCGGGTCCGAATCATGTTTTGCCGACATCGCGTACGGCCAGGTTCAGTTCACCGCTGGGTGTTTACGACTTTCAAAAGCGGTCGAGTTTGATTATGTGTTCGCCGCAGGGTGCGAGTAGCTTGGGCAAAATTGCCGCTAAATTTGCGCGTGGTGAGGGTTTAACGGCGCACGCACGATCTGCAGAATATCGAATTTCCTGAGTCGGAGTTTCGTGTTCAATTGAAAAACGGCAGAAGTGACGACGTCACTCCCGCCGTTTTTTTCGCCTGACTATAACTTATCAGAGCCGAGTGATAGTGGCGCGGTGCCAGCGGCGTAACACATATTGCCGGTGACGCTAAAGCGATTTTCCCCGGTGCAGAAATTGAGGGTGCCGGTCGCAGTGGCGGTCATGGTGGCATTGGCGAATACGCCGGTGCCGTAGGTATAGTGAAGCGCTTCAGTAATGCCCATGCGGCAAGCGTCGACCATGCCGGTCAGTGTGGCAAGGTCACCGTTGGTGATAATGGTGCCCGATCCAGGAAAGCCCATGTTGTGGTCAAGCAATACGCTAGTTTGACTTAGATACTGTTTAATTGTACCGGCAATACCGCCGACGAATTTTTTCTCGCCAATTTGAAGTCGTGCCACGCCGACTTGATGAATTTGATCAGCGAGTGCTTGGGTATCAACGCGTCCTTTGATCTCAAAGCAGGCGTCTGCCGCGTTTGCGGTTCCTGCAGCGCCGATCATGCCAAGTAAACTAAGACAAAGTGCCGCACTTTTATTCAACATTTCCGCTCTCCCTCGTTTCAGTGTGTGTATGTCGCTAACCAACGAATTAGCGCACACCGATGTTATACCTTTCTCGGGCTTTTGTGCGTATTTTGAACTGGGTCTAAAAATATCGCGCTAGCTCAATCTGAATCGCGTCGTCGTTGCGTTGGCTGAAAAGTAAATCCTGTTCATCCACTGCGGTGTAAAGGCGCCCTTCTAAGCTAAGTTTCCAATCTGAACCCAGTCGGCGACTCGCCTCGACTCGATAGAGTTGAGTGTGTTGATCACGGTCAAAAATGCCACCCGCCAAGATTTCCGAAGATTGTTCATCATTAAATGTCAGTCGCACGCCGAACATCACATCATTTTGAAACGGAGTGAGGGCGGCTTGGCCGCGGCTGTCGTACAAATATTCGGTGATGAATCCTGCGTCAATTCCGGACTCCACGACATTGGGGAGCGTGTATTCAAAGCCGCCTGTTATACCGTTAAAGGAGGCGTCTTGGCCGATACGGCGAATGGCTTCTAATTTCCATAGCCACGATCCGAGCGTTGCTTGCACGTCGACGCCTGTTTGGGAAATTAAGTCATAGTGTGGTGTTAGAGTCGGTGCGCCGGTTGAACTCATACTCAGTGTGAATCGAGGCTCGCGGCTGGTGCCGACAAAATGGGAAAGTCCAAGATCCCAATCTCCAAGTGTTTTGCGCCAACGTACCGCGATGTCAGTGTGACGCTTCTTGTTGGTTGCTTCATAAGTGGCAGCGCTCGCGTTTATAGGGAACCCGAGGCGTGGCCGACCTGCGTCCCCGACGAAGGTGCGCGGCCGAAATATAGGTAACACGAAAACGTCGAGCGTGCCCCAAGCTTGGAGAAATGCGACATTTACCATGGGTTGCCCGAGCTTGTCTTCGCCGCTTGGGTTTTCCAGCGTGTCCGTTTGGTTAAGGATGTCGACTAAATGTTGTGATTCGGTGACTCCCCAAAAAACTTTGCGAATGCCAATGCGCCATTCAATGTTCTTTCCAACGGAAAGCCAATTTAGTTCGCGAATATCTAAATGCGTTCGTGCCTGCACGTAACGATCTATTCTGACAAAAGGTGCGAAGGCAATACTTTGTTTGTGGCTCGCCCATGAATGGTGGTATTCAGGTTGCGCGGAGATTGAAGGATAAAGTTGCCTTTGCGTGCGCGTTCCTTCGTGCAGAAAAGCTCGCGTTTCT
>JANOTC010000312.1:0-2370 GCA_031416175.1 Gammaproteobacteria bacterium | reverse complement strand
TTAAGTGGTCCTGTGACTTCCAGGCGATCGCTTTGGGCGCAGCGTAATGGTTTTGCACGCCGATGGGGCCGCCGCAGCCACTGACGACGATGGGCGTTCTGCCGTAAAATGGGATGTTCATGTCATGCGTGTGCGCGATTTCGTGGCCGACCGTGTTCAAGGTATCACGTAGCCATCCGGCATCGAAATTGGGCTCATAGAGAGCAGCACGATGAGAGTGACCGGACAGGGTAATTTTGAATTCTCTATCGTGAATACAGTGGTAAAGGTGCTTTCGGTTTTCCTTGAAGCTGCCTTGGTCGTACTTGCTGTATATTTTCAAGTTGTTATCGTACTTGAACGAGCCTTCGGTGCCGAGTTCCACTTCCGGTGAATAACTCACTAACGTGAAATGGGTAAACATCACGCGTTCCCTTCGAAAAAATTAGTCTAACTGAACGTTCGATCCTGTGGTGATGAGGTGAAGCGAAGGGAGCTTTGAAACATTCTTTGCCTTAATCGAACCAATTTGCGCACCCGTAAAGTCAATTTTCTTGTCCAATGATACATTTTCAAGAACAATATTTTTCGCGCGGAGTCTTTTTAGATCGCTGTTAAATAATAACGTGTCGCGAATTGTCAGGAGGTCGAGTGAGACATCCGCAAGATCCAGTTCATTGAGAGAGCTTTGGGCAATTTCCATTTCGCGAATGGTCGACTCGAAGAATCCAAAATTTCGCGTATGCGTGCATTTCGTAATAACAACTTTGTCGATATGCGCAGTGTTCATTCGTAACGTTGAAATCGTCGAATTGTGAACCGTCAGTGTGCCGAGGGTTGAATCATCAAGTCCGGCGTCGATTTCATCGTTCGAGAACTCAACGACATCAATTTTCGCGTTTTCGAAAGTTGCGTCGACCTTGCTGTCAACCGCTCGGAACAGGGAGAGGACTGAGCGATCGACGTCAACTTCTATTAGGTTGCTTTTCTCGAAGATGAGGGAGGAGGGTGAGGCAAGATCCGTCAATTCAACATCTTTCAAAATTGATTTAATAATAATTGCTTGAAGTTGTCCATCACTAAGGCTGGTGCTCAACAACTTTGAATCGGTGATTTCGATGGTACTGTCGACCATCTCATCCAACGTAACGCCATTTAACTTGCAGCGAACGAATCGTACGCGTTTAAGGGTTGCCTTGTAAAAACTTGTGCTTCGTAACTCGGTATCTTCAAACGTTACATCCGTTAATACACTTTGGCGGAAACTTACGCCTTGCAATTTTGATCTGATCACAGTTACGTTAGTCAAAGCACCACGATCTAATTTAACATCTTTCCATTCTGTATTTTCGAAACGCGCACCTGGAAGTCTGGCACCGCTAATATCCATTCCGACAATTGCAACATCAGTCAGCAGAACTGGCTGACTTGCTGCGTAGGCATTGAGTTTTTTCAGGTCATTAAATCGCGCCACCCAGTCAGCGGTTAACGGTGATTTACCAAATACATTTGACATGGCCGCACCTGTCGATATGATGAAAATAAGAGTCATAATTCCAATAGATTTATGAATAAGCACGGTCAATCATCCGTCGAGTCAGATTTGGGCAATTCTCGGTTGTATGGATACAGATTTTTGAAATTTTTTCGGTACCATTTGAAATTCGGTATCTCCCCATGCTTCCCATGCCGCTCAATGCTAAAACCCGCCAACTCAAGAAATTTCGGCTTATTCTTCTTAATGCTAACGCGAATTAGCCACGGCGAATTAAAATTATACTGCGAGTAACCCTTTGTTTCGCTCAATACTGTATTAAACGTTACGCGTAAGAACAGCACCGGGTTTTTCTTCGACATAACCTTTTTCTGAAATTGATCTTCGTGGATTGGCGCTTGCACTGTTAGTACACGCGGCCCCTTTTCCGTGATCACGGTCTCAAATTCAACCCACTTACTGCCTGCCCTTGCCACCAACGTAAGTTGATCGATAAAATTCACTTCAGGCAGATTCTCATTGATCACCACCCTAAACGGTCCATCCTCAACTTCACTCTCAAACTTTAGAAAAACCCTCTCTTCCAACAAGTCGAAAAAATCCATCGCAACGGCAAAGCGGGGTTGCGCGCTGGGCACTTTATCCGTTTGTGGCAAGATTCGTTTGAGTTTCACACCGCCATCGAGTTTTATGCGTGTGCCACTGGGCCAATCGAGGCCGTAACCTTTTAAGTGGTCCTGCGACTTCCAGGCGTTCGCTTTGGGCGCAGCGTAATGATTTTGCACGCCGATGGGGCCGCCGCAGCCACTGACGACGATGGGCGTCCTGCCGTAAAATGGGATGTTCATGTCATGCGTGTGCTCGATTTCGTGGCCGACCGTGTTCAATGTATCACG
>JANOTC010000311.1:0-3371 GCA_031416175.1 Gammaproteobacteria bacterium | reverse complement strand
TGAGTGCAGCCACTCTTTTTGATGTCCTCATTTTCACGTTCAGTGATGGCCTGTGCCACCATGGCAACATTACGTAAAATACACGTTATTATCTAATCCGAAATTGACCCATAAAAAAGGGCCGCATCGTCCCCTTTTTATCTCCCCTTTTTCATCCCATTTCAAAATAGCGGCGGAGCGGGATGGTTCCTGCGCGTTAGCTGCCGTCCAAGGGCATCGCACTTCCCTTTCGCTTTGAGTCGGGTAGTGGCTGAATACTGAGCACGGTTCAAATCAGGGTACCACTAAGGTACCGTCATAGCCCGCTGCCTATTACTCAACGCCTTCAATTAATTACCGTCTTCCGGTTGGCATAGGCTCGTCTACTGGCACCCAAAACACACCGTTTTTTAACCGTGCCAGAATACGCACTGGTCAAGCCCGCTTTAACAGCGGGCCTTGGCGATCAAAGAATAAAGCAGGGTCAATGCCGAACCGTTCGGAGAGTTTAGTGATGTGTGTCTTAGTGAGATTGCGCCCCTTCCCATTGAAGATTCTGCTGACTAAAGATTTGTCGCCAATTTCAGGGAAGTCCGCCCCGGTTAAGTTATGTTGATCCATTAAAAGGCGCAGCATGGCAATGTCGGCGGGCCCTTTATACGCCGCTGCCTCAAATTCTTGAACATCTGGCATTCGACGCTCATAGTCACTCACTGCATTGGAAATGATGTTGATGAGGATGTTCTTAGGGTTGTGCTCATCATCTCCAACCTCTTCAAGCAACCATTCTATGAGGGCTAGTGATTCCTCATAGTGTTGATCATCGGTGATGTGCAAATAATGGGCGGCCGATTTAGAAAACGCCTCAAACGTATGGATCGTTTTTTTAAGCTCTGCTTGTGCCATATTAACTACCTCGATATTTCTTACTTAGCTTGTCGTATTGAGCGTGAGTGACAATGTGCTTCACATACAGTCTGTTATTTACAAACTGAATAAACGCTATCAACCTCAAATTGTTTCCACCAACATCTAACACCCACCACTTGTCTTTAACCGTGTAGTTGTCCAAGGAAGGGAAAACCCGTCTCATCTCTTCAGAAGTGGTAAAACTGGCTCCATTCAGCACCCGATACAGATCCATCAGGGCATCCCGTTGGTTGGGGTATTTTTTGGCCGCTTCGACAAGGGGCATTTTTGAAATAATGTGCATTCATAACCTTGACGGTTGACATTATTGAAAGGTCGATTGATTGACGCTGCCCGTCAAATTCACCCTCCACGGCGCTGAAGATTTCGACTTTTGGGAGCATGGTGACAAGAAAGTCCTGGAGAAGATCAAAACACTGCTGCGCGATGCGCGGGAGCATCCCTTTACCGGGATCGGCAAGCCGGAACGCCTCAAGCATGAACTAGCAGGGTGCTGGTCCAGAAGAATCACGCAAGAACATCGCCTGGTCTACTCCGTTGAAAACGATGTTTTGATTGTCCATTCCTGCCGCCCGAAATCAGCGTATAACACACTCACTTGATCGCCGCCTTGCTCTCGCATGAAACGACTGATTGATCTACTCTTGGCCTCCGGTGCAACGATGGTACTATTGGTGCTGATCGCATTAGTCGCGCTCTTAGTAAAGCTAACCTCGAATTGCTTATACCGGAGAAGGTGGTGCGGAGGGATGGGATTACGCATTAACCCCGCGGGAGACTAACGCACACATGGTCTTCCGTGGCTTCAAATTGGGCATCTTCTCCCGTCGCCGCCCGAATCAAGGGAACAATTTTTCGGCGCACGCCCATGCCACGCGCATCCACGTAACCATAATCGCGCATGACTTCCACAACGATTGGGTTGCGAGGCGAGCGTTGTCCTGCCAGCATTTTTTCGACGGTCATAGAGTTTTGGAGCGACCCCGGGCTGACTATATCCAAACGATTGGAATAACTCACCACCTCCACCTCTAACGCGCGCGTCCAGTCTCGGTGTACCAGGGCGTTCAACAAAGCCTCGCGCACCGCTTCGGTCGGATAGTGCCAGGCACGTGACCGACGCAACGTCTCATCGCTGCGGTCCGCCTCACTAGAAATGAACGGTATCATTCGATCAACAAGGCGCTCAATCAATCCGGGCTCGATTAATTTTCGACCATTCCCGGGCTTCCCCCTCCAAAGCGCCACCAGCGGCCCGTCCACAATGGTGTCGTCTAGCGCTTTGTAATCTTTGCCATCCCCATCAAAGGCCATCCAGCGCACGCCCGCTTGACGGAGACTACGCCGTGGGCTGCGGCCAAACAGCACAAGGCCAGCAATCGTGCTGATGGCCGTGCCGTCGGGTTGCATCATCATAAAGCCTAGCCCACACAAGCGCTGTTCCCATCCGGCTGCGACCGCAGGCACTTCGCTGTCGCCGATAACGTTGAGAAGGTAATCACTCAGCCGCGCCTGATCCAGATCGTCTAAGCCGCTGCCAGAAACAGGCAAGAGTTCAGCATGTAACATGCCGCCCATCGCAAATAGACGCGCTTGCTGTTCGCGGGTTGCAAGCCGCGAGGTGCTGCCCACACGGACATAGATTTCTTCGCGGCCGTTATGCCGCAACACATACGGTTTCGCGATACCCTGCGTTAGAGAAACGACAGCTACCCGCTTACCGTCGTCCATTTTCACTTCTTCATAGAACGGCAGAATCAGAGGGTGAACATAGCGACCAAACACTGTATCCATGACCCAGGTTTCCAGATCTGCGCGCTGGACTCCGGTGATGGTGCCGTCATCCTCTACCCCGAGCAGCAGGTGCCCCCCTTGGAAGTTAGCAAGAGCCACGATTTCCTTGGCCACTTGCTCTGGACGCAAATCATCGCGTTTGAATTCGACGCCCGAATTTTCGCCGTTAGCAATAATTTCTAATAGGCGCGACTTCAACATTAATTATCCTCAGAACGGATAGTGTAGCTGACGGTGATCAAGGTGGTTAGACGGGATGGGGTTACGCATTAAATGTTGCAAATCCTTTATTTGGCTTGAGTTCCAAGCGCTACACTAAGCAGCGGATGTCTGGTCTCTGCAAACGGGTTCAAAACGGTCACGCCACCCCAGGTAAAACCGTTTTGAAAATCTTCGCTCAGCAGTAATCTGCATTTTTGCTCTGCCGCAACCGCCAAAATCAACGCGTCCCAGATTTGCAACCGATGATCTACGACTAAATCAAAGGCGCTTTCCATTGCACTCCAGGTCGAATCACACACCACGAACGCGTCTGACCAGCTAATTACCGCATCTCTCACTTCGCCCGCCGGGCGCCCAATTTTGCCCGTTAGCACACGATAAAGCTCACCCAAGACCTGGGCTGGAATAAGCACGTCCCCCGTCGAAAGAGCCGCCACAACCTCCCT
>JANOTC010000310.1:0-1989 GCA_031416175.1 Gammaproteobacteria bacterium | reverse complement strand
GATCTTCAGGCTTGATTCTAACAAGCCAGCCTGTGCCATACGGGTCCGAATTAATGGTCCCAGGTTTAGCACTGACCGTATCGTTAACCGCCACCACTTCGCCAGAAAAGGGTGATTTTGCAGGGCCTACCCATTTACCCGATTCAACCGTGGCGCAAGACTTGTCTTTTTTGACATCTTTGCCCACTTTCTTCGGCGTAAAGGAAACAATTTGTCCGGCCAATGACGCCGCATACGCCGTCATCCCAACCGTTACTGTGCCGTCACCCTCAACTCGGGCCCACACATTGTTGTTTACACTGTATTTCAGATCATCAGGAATGTTGCACCCGCGAACAGCACCCATGCGCCTCTCCTCTCCATCTGCTGGGTTATGAAATCAGCCAGTCACCTGGCCAAAATTGAACTCGTCGACCCAAACTGGGCCAGCGAATTAGAATGATATTACCTTATCACACGACAGGATCAAATCGGACAATACGCCGCCGCCCACAACGTCATCCACCTCGACGATTAAATCGAGCACCGGATCAATCTCATAGCCCGGTAGCGCTGGCATACAAACGAATAATTTAACGCCCGCCCGCTTCGCGTCCCGTATAAATTCTATGACGGTTTTGCCACCTTCCATCGCCCTCAGGTTTTCGGCAACCCCTTTTTGCATCAGCTTAACGCCTTCCATTGTGAAAAATATTTTCACGTCCGCATCCATCGCGGCCAAAATGGAACCTAAAAAAAAGGGTGTGGCGCAGCGTGACGGCGTACTCGGTCCGCTCGTCATCACAATCAAAACGGATTTTTCTTCATTGTCGAGATAATGCTGAGAATTTGTCATTGTCCGTTTATGCCTTCACTTCTCTGCGTCGACAGCTAATTTTATCGCGTACAACGCGCTCGCAATACGCCGCCTCAGCATTCGCGCCCGTTACCAGCGGCGCCAAAGCATTCTCAATTGATCCAACTGGCCGAACGCGCGCAATCCAGGCGCCGTAGGGGTCTGCATTCAACAAACTCGGGTTCTCGAGAACACTGACGTTACCTTCGACGATAACGCAGTCCATCAAATTTGGAATGGGGCCCGCCCATTTGCTGCTTTCAACGGTCGCAACCGGGCGACCTGCCGGACGATCCGTGCCTGGCCGACGCACGCGCACATGCATAATCGCGCCGGCAATCGACTGCGAGATGTCGGTCATGCCAACGCGAAACGTCCCGTCATAATCGCGCGCCACCCAAATTTGGAATTCGCGGTCATAGTACAGCTCCGGGACAAACTCGCAGCCGTTGCAGATCGACATGCGATCAGATTATCTCTTTTTGCTTCAAAAAGTCGATGGAATCGCTGATGTTCTCGTGAATCCCGAGCTTTCGCGGCGAAAGACCCAAGGCTAAGCCTAACAACTGAGTGAAATACAAAATTTTCACATTGGTTTTGATACCAAACACTTTTTCCGCACGAACTTGATGCATTTCCAAACCGGAATGACAGGTTGGGCACTCAGTCGCGATCACTTCGGCACCGCTATCTTCAGCGGCCTGCAACAGGTTTAACACCAATTGCGTGGACGTGTCTGCATCGGAAAGCGTATGCGCACCGCCGCAACAGGCGGTTTTAAGCGGGAAATCGACGTTCACTGCACCGGCGGCGCTGAGTAAATCGTCCATGAAATGCGGTTTGTAACTCGACTCTGAACCTGGACCTTGGTCCTTTTCTGGAAAAATCTGGCGCGGACGCGTGTACATGCAACCGTAGTAATTGGCAATCTTAATGCCTTTCAAGTTCTTTTTGATGCGCGCTTTCATGCCGTCAACGCCGACTTCTTCAGTGAGCCACTCTAACAAGTGAACGGTGCGCACATCGCCTTTATAGACCGGATCGTCCGCTTTCTTAGCTAAATCTTGCACCGTTTGCAGCGCCTTTTCAGATGTTGCTAATTCATATTCGGCTTTCTTCAAGTTGTGGTAGCAACCGTTACACGGCGCCATCAC
>JANOTC010000309.1:0-3479 GCA_031416175.1 Gammaproteobacteria bacterium | reverse complement strand
GCGTGGTAAACGAATAGACGTGGCAAATAAAAGAGGCCTGCAAACCACGTTACCATGAAAATGACGTGTAGCGCTTTAACCCAAAGCATAATGTGAGCTGTCCGTAGTCGGCGAAGAATTTGTGCATTGTACATCGCAGGGTGGTCCAAAACACGTTGACCTATGTTCAAGGAACACTAAATGATCCGACTTCGACAGGTGTTATTGTTGGCTTTGAGTGGTGCTGTTTGCGTGTGTGCCCATGCGAGTGAAAAAATTCTGATTCCTGCCGGTTCGTTCATTATGGGGACGGACGAAGTCGATACCTCCGGCAAAGACAAAGAATTTGGCAGTCGTAAGCCTTTTTTTGCAGACGAGCATCCGCAGCGAACAATCAATCTGCCTGCATACAAAATAGGTCAATTTGAAGTTACTCAAGCAGAGTACCAACAATTCGTCGTGAAGACGAGGCGAGTGGCACCCACGAGTTGGATAAGCAACGGCTACGCGATGAGTATGCGCCGCGAGCGCGTTGCAGCACTCAGTGTGGAGGAATTACGGGGCATGGTTGCGGAGTTGTTCAAGCTCGACGCTGACAGCGGCAGCTTGGACAAACAGCAGGTGCTGGCAGAAATGGCGAAAAAATGGAGCGCCATGGATGTATTGCCCGTGACCTATGTCAGTTGGTACGACGCCGATGCGTATTGTCGTTGGGCAGGCGGCACCCTCCCCAGTGAAGCGCAATGGGAAAAGGCGGCGCGCGGTCCGGCTGGAAACGTTTTCCCATGGGGATCTGAATGGAAGCCTGGAATGAATAACACCGGTGAGCAAACAGAATTGGACGGCGTTGCGCCGGTGGGTTCTTTTCAGTCTGATAAATCGTTTTACGGTGTATTAGATATGTCAGGCAATGCCTATGAGTGGGTCGCGGACTGGTACCAGCGTTATCCTGGCGGCGATTATTCAAGTGCGGATTTCGGGCAAAAACTCAAGGTGGTGCGTGGCGCCGGTGCGATGCCGCAAGGTCATTACGCGCTCAGCCATTTTCAACGTGCGTCATTTAGACTTCACCTGCTACCCGAGTCAACCAATGCGGCGCAAGGTTTTCGTTGTGTTTGGCCAGCAAAGTGATGCAACACTGTGCGCGGGTGTGATCTATTCCTGATACTTTACCGCTGTGACGACATAATGTGTTTCGCCGCTCGGTCCGTTAACGATAACGTCTTCGTCAATGGCCTTTTTTAACAGCGCTTTGGCCATTGGGGAGTCGATACTGATCCAGCGTTTGGCCGTGTCGATTTCGTCCGGTCCAACGATGCGCACCTTTTGTTCCACGCCAGCGTCGTCCTCAAGCGTAATCCATGCGCCAAAGTATATTTTGTTCAAATCGCTCGGCGGTTCGCGTACCACGATCAAGTCGTCAATGCGCTTTTGCAGGTAACGGACGCGACGGTCGATTTCACGTAGTTGTTTCTTGCCGTAGATATATTCGGCGTTTTCCGAACGATCACCCAACGCAGCGGCCTCAGAAACAGCGCGCGTGACTTCCGGACGTTTCACTCGCCACAGAAAATTCAGCTCTTCTTTGAGCACCTTGAATCCGTTCTCTGTTATGTGTTTTGACGTCGCGGGTTGGGGAGGTCTGTAGCGAATCATGCGAAAAAACGCGAATCATGCATAAGTGGGAGGCCGAATTGGAATGGGTTCGAGGCCTTCCGTCGGAACATCGGGTGAATGAACCACCTGACCGGCAGCCACGACTTGTTGGATCACGCCTTGCTCATCATAGTGAACGATCAAGCGTTTCGCTTGGTGCCAGTCGTGTATTTGCGTTTCTTTTACCACGAAAAATCGTGAAAGCTGAGTGATTGATACCGGCGTTGGACGTCGGCGCCGTTCTCGGCCTGGATTACGCAAATTGTAGAATCCCCACACGCCCATCACGATACTTATAATGAGTGCCGCGATGCCAACGATGATGAATAAATCGACCAGTATCCAATATTGATCGCGCGTGTAGCGGTGCGCGGCAATCAGTCGATTCACGAATGGATGATCAGAAATAAGCGGGCCGATCAATGGCAGCCACAAGTAAAACCAAAACAGCCACCAGCAAAAGGTGAGTATCCCGTAAATGATTTTTTGGGCGGTGGATTGCTGCTCGGGTCGTTCAATAATGCAGGCGTTCATGCGCGCAACCCTCGATCAGGACTTTCCCAGCGGCCGCGCATTCCGCGTTTGCGGATAATGGCTTTTGGTACTGCCACCACAGTCGTAAATATGTAAAGTACCCAATAAGCCATGGGGTACCAAATCATAAAGTAATAATACTTGCTGTTGCCACGTTCGTGTCTGGAATCAATCGCCAGGCTGGTAATAAACTGGAGCAAACAGGTAATGCTGAGCATAATGCCCGCCCAACTAATAAATGGCATCTCGAAATAAAATGGCTCTGGCAAAGGATAAAACTTGTTCACGACCGTTAATACGATCATCGTTGTCATAACGTAAGCCCACAGCACGCTGCAAAAATACTCAATATAAATTGGCCACATGCGGCGCTTACGCCAATGTCTCGCGACGGTAAAGTATTTCAGCAATACTTCCATGCCGCCTTGTGCCCAACGTAAGCGCTGTTTCCACAGGCCGCGAAGCGTTTCTGGCATTAATACATAACAGAGTGCGTTGGGTTCGAAGCGCACATCCCAGTGGTTGAGCTGCAATTTCCAACTAATGTCGATGTCTTCAGTGACGGTATCAACGCTCCAATAGCCCACATCTTGTAGCGCGGTTTTACGGAATGCGGCAATAACGCCTGACACTGTGAACAGGCGGCCGTATATGCGTTGCGCACGTTTAATCATGCCGATGATGGCCGAAAACTCGCCTACTTGAATCTTGCCAATTAGCGTTGAGCGTGTGCGCACGCGTGGGTTTCCGGTTACCGCGCCTACGCGTGCGTTATAGAGGAAATGGCGCATGATCCAGCGCGTGGCTTGCGGATCAAGGAGGGCGTCGCCGTCGATGCAGACTAAAAACTCATTGGGCGACATGAGCGCGCCAGTGCGTAACGCCATCGCCTTTCCTTGGTTGGTGGCATGGTGCACCACGCGCAGCATTGAATATTTCTCGGCCAAGCGATCAAGTACCGCGCCCGTTCGGTCTGTACTGCCGTCATTCACGGCGATAATTTCGAAATTCACGTAGTCTTGCGCAGCGAGCGATGCGATGGTTTGATCCACATCGCGGGCTTCGTTGTAACAAGGCACGATAAACGTGACGGATGGAAAATCCGTCATCGCCGGGCGCGGAATGCGCAAATTAGCGTGTTTGTATTCCCAGCGAACGAAATAATAGAGCGCGCCGATAATCCACACGTAGGCCATCAACAACGGATAAAAGAACGCGAAGTAGAGTAGAAAGACGATGATCGAGTTGATAATGTCGTGCATATTTTACTGCTTATAAGGGAACGTGCTGAGCGAAATCTGCGGGCGAAT
>JANOTC010000308.1:0-4937 GCA_031416175.1 Gammaproteobacteria bacterium | reverse complement strand
CGGCGTTCTTCGAGATCAACTGCCTGGTACCAATGCGGGTCCCGCATGTAGATGAAGCGCACGTCGTAATCGCTGTTTGGAGATGCGAATCCCCACGCCCTGCTTCCGGATTCGATAGCGAAAAGAATTCGCACACTGTGCTTTTCTTCGGTGTTCTTCAGGCGCCGCAGAATTTCAGTTCGAATGTTTTCTGAGATCATGGCTTCGAGGAGTCAATAATCGAGCTGGGCCGCGCCGCCATGGACGCTGCAGGTATGGCACGTTGTTTCCGGCTTCGGCCAAAGCGATTGGCTTTGGCCGTTACGGCCTAATTTCAATGGGCGTCCCCACATCAACACTCTCCCAAACTTGATCCATGTCGTCGTTTCTAAGTGCAATACAACCATTGGTCCAATTAAATAGCTGGGCGATCGCCGACAGCCAACCCAAACCGTTTTTTTGCCCATGAACCATAATTGCTCCTCCCGGCTCCACACCTTGGGTATTCGCATTCGCGACATCGCGCTCATTCGGATAGCTGATGTGAATTGCCTTATGAAAGGCGCTGTCCGATTTCTTGGCGTCCAGAGTATACCGTCCCTCCGGAGTTCTTTCGTCGCCTTCTCGCAGCTTGTGCCCGACCGGATTCGCTCCGAAAACAACGTGAAAGACAGCGAATGACTTGTCGGCACGGAACAACGTCAGAGAACTTTTGCTTTTCTCAACCAAAACAAAGTCGGCTTTTTCTGAAGCGAACACAGAACACGATGCGACGAACAAAAGGAGAAACACAAATCTGCCGTTCACAGACTGATTCTTAGCGCATGACGTTCCGCATCAGTGGCCAAACGACAGCGAGTTTCGGCGCCGCGCCTTGGGGGCGCGAACTCGATGGGATTGCTATGTGGCATGTTTTCAACTTCCAGCAATCGATAATCCATATTGCTCCGCATCCAGAATTGCTATTGAGCACGCCTCATCAATTTGGTCCGTAATCAAACCGCTGTTCGCATTCCGACGGAACCAACTATGCGTCCTGACTTTGAGCCGCAGCATGTTACTCGCCGGGGTCGCGATGCGGTTGTCGTGGTTGCAGCATCCGACTACGCGCGGTTGTTTCGCCTTGAACGTGCCGGTAGCCCGGGTTTCATAGCCCACTTGATGGCAATGCCGCGAGATGATGGCGAGCTCCCGCGGGCGAATATCGGCCTCCGCGATACTGGCTTCTGATGTATCTCCTCGATACCGTTGTTATATCCGAACTGCGTAAGCGGCAGCCTGCTCCGACTGTCGTTCAATGGCGGTCGCAACGCTCTGAGTCCGAGTTATTCCTGAGCGTATTAACAATTGGTGAAGTTCAGAGAGGAATTGCGGCCAAGCGTCAGGACGATCCCATATTTGCTGACGTCCTGTCTGTTTGGCTTGATGCGCTTTTAAGGAATTTTGGGGAACGTATCCTGCCAGTGTCCACGGAAGTTGCGCTTATGTGCCATGACGCTGGCGGCCAATGAGATGGTGAGCGCAGTGATACGCGAAATAGTGTTCGCGCACGCGTAACGTGGCGGAGCCGCTGGGCTGTTTACGTGTTAGTTCTTCTAAAGTGCCCTTTACGGTGGCGCTCCAAGGTGAGTGGGGAATTAATTGGTAAACCGACCCGCCAGCGAACAACAACAGACGTGAGCGGAGCGAGTATTGACCCGACTTAAGCGCCGAAAGATAAGCATTGCTTTTTGGTAGTGCTGAAGGGGGGAGTGGCTCGTTAAAGCGGACCTCCGTATCGGGCAAAAGCTTGAAGTCGATGGGTGCAATAAACGAAATCATTGTTGCAATGGCGAAGGCGGGCAATGTCACAGGAAGTAAGAAGTTCCACTCCAACGTGGCAATCGCACCGGCAGCGAGAACGGCTACCCCGTTCAATAAAGCCATGAAAAGCAGATAAATCGGGTAGATGGCAATAGGCACAGTTTTAAAAGAAAGTGATAGTCTTTCCACTAACGTCGCGATCCAACCCGCAAAAACCATAATGGGGAAATAGGAAACGCGCCAGGCCAGCAGGGCGGCGACCACAACAAGTCCCTGTTGCAACGGCGTTTGCGTTTGGCCCAGCCACCATAGCAGGGTCGTTGCGGCGCCGCCGAGCGAAACAATTTGGAACACGACGAAGAGCGCTGTTTGATTCAAAATCTTCATCTGGTCGAGCCAGCGCCCTGCAAACAAAGCAATACAGAGCGTGATGAAGCCTATGCCAGCGAGTCCTAATAACATGTACTACCCCTAGCGCCAAATGATCGATTTAAGTACAGAATTGCAGCATCTGAATTGTCTGTCAACGTGTGCGCATGAGATTATTTGAAGGAACAAGGGTCGGTAGGCTCCGATCCTTGACATGCGCCGCCAGGACAACCACTTGTTAGCGACGAGCCTACGGATACTATAATTAATTGCCAAATTGATCGTAGGCGCGAAATAACTCAGATCCTAACAGGGATGTTTCCATGGACGGTTAACTAGCTCGGATTATTGATCTTGATCGACGTTCGCGCAAGCGACGCACTAAATTGCGTACCCTCACTATCCAAATATTCATATTTGACGGTTCCGAGCGACGGATAAATCCAGCGTTTCTCGAAAACCGTATGGGGACCTGGATTAAAGACGTCCGCGTTTTGGGACGTTGCAGTTCGTGAATAACGATAGCGATAGGCTTCGAACTTCGCATACGCCGTTGTCACGGTTTCCTTGGTTTCCAACTCAATGGATTCGCTAATGTGCCCAACGTTAACGCAGGTGGTGTCTATGCAGTCGTAAATGTCATAGCTTGAGGTTCGAATGCCTGCCGTTCCCAACGTGCCCGGAAGGACATTGACAGAAAATGTGGCTTGATTGTCGGCCGACACCCAGAGTAGTTTGTCGCCTGTTGACGGCCAAGCGATAACGGAATAGCTGTTATCTTCTGCCTGGCTGATGAAACGCGGTTGGCTAAGTGAGGTTTGCGATGAAATATTGGCGTTGTTGAGTTCATGCAAACCGATTGGCATCGTAACGCCGTTAGGATCTTTTAACGGTAGGTTAGGCGCATTTTCCCAACCTGACGTGGCTTCACCGACAATTTGCTGCGAATCTTCACCGCTGAGGCGATTGCCATCAATCCGATAGACCAGACTGTCGCCGGGTGCGTAACGGTGTAGCTGATTTGAGGTGAGCAAATATGTCGGTTTATTGTCATAGGGCGCGCAGGCTGTCAAGAAACAGGCGGCGACAACAAGCGGTGTGGCGATGTTCATAGAGGGTTCATGTAAAAATTTGAGAATAAGCGCACTTGCCGAACTCGAAACGGCCCGATCTTTAAATTTGTTGTCGATGTTACTTGTAGCACCCCTTCGGTATTATGTATATAGGTTATCGTTGTTTGTGAGTGAGTGGGTGTATGAATGCGGATATTGTTAAGCAACGATGACGGTTATTTGGCAGAGGGGATAACTGTACTCGCCAAAGCGTTACGGACATTGGGCGAGTTGACGGTGGTGGCGCCAGAACGGAATCGCAGTGGCGCGAGTAGTTCCCTAACCTTGGATCGACCGATTCGCGCACATGTTGTCTCTGAGGGCTTCATTCGCGTTGACGGCACGCCGACAGACTGCGTGCATCTGGCGGTAACAGGCTTGTTGCATGAATCTCCCGATATGGTGGTGTCAGGAATCAATCATGGCGCAAATATGGGTGACGATGTGGTGTATTCCGGCACAGTGGCGGCCGCCATTGAGGGTCGCTTTCTCGGCTTTCCCGCTGTCGCCGTGTCGCTTGCCAGCCACGAGGGTCAGCATTTCCAAACCGCTGCGCAAGTGACGGTGCAAATATTGAAACAATTGCGCCGTTCGCCGTTGCCGCCCAACACAATACTGAACGTCAATGTGCCTGACATACCGTTCGAACAACTCCAAGGTTTCGCCGCTACACGTTTGGGTAGCCGTCATAAATCCGAACCGGTGATTCAAGCGAAAGATCCACGCGGGCAAACGATTTATTGGATCGGACCGGCGGGCGCAGAACAAGACGCAGGCCCAGGCACGGACTTTCACGCTGTTAAAAACGGATACGTCTCTGTCACACCCCTGATGGTTGACCTAACGCGACATAACCTCATAAAGGACGTGGCAGACTGGTTAGAGGAGATGGCGCCATGAACGATGCACGTATGATGGGCATTGGCATGACGTCGCAGCGCACGCGCGAACGCATGGTTCAGCGACTGCGTGAAAATGGGATTGCGAATGAAGCGGTGCTTGGCGTCATGAGCACTACGCCGCGCCATATTTTTGTAGATGAAGCCTTAGCCAGCCGCGCCTATGAAGATACCGCGTTGCCAATTGGGTTCGGTCAAACCATTTCGCAACCGCTGACCGTAGCGCGTATGTCTGAATTGTTATTCGCCGAAGGTCGCATCAAAACCGTGTTAGAGATTGGTACAGGCTCGGGTTATCAAACCGCTGTACTCGCGCAACTTGCAGATCAAGTGCTCACGGTCGAGCGGATTCGCGGATTATCGCAACGGGCGCGGCAACGCTTAAGCGAATTGCGCTTACACAATGTGCGTTTTAAATATGATGATGGTAATAGCGGTTGGTCAGAGCCTGGCCCTTTCGCTGGAATTATCGTAACGGCCGTCGCCAATGAATTACCACCTGCCTTGCTCGCACAACTTGCGCTTGGTGGAAGACTGGTAATTCCGACCGGCTCAGGCACAACACAAGTGCTTAGGCTCATTATTCGAACCGAAGAAGGCTATTCGGACCAGTTGATTGATCGCGTGCAATTCGTGCCCATGAGAGCCGGCTTGCGTGGCTAAATGTCAATTACCGTTGGGGCATTTTTCGGTGGCATCGACCCGACGTAGTGTGTAGTCGATTAGCGGTATTGTTGCTGATAATGGTCACGCTGCTTGTTAGTGGTTGTGGCGC
>JANOTC010000307.1:0-1907 GCA_031416175.1 Gammaproteobacteria bacterium | reverse complement strand
GTGAACTGAGTCACTTATTGGTCGACCCAGCCGAGTTCAAAGACAAAATAGTTTTCATTGGCGCAAGTGCGGCGGGCCTCGAAGACTTAAAAAACACACCCGTTGACGCACGTTTACCCGGTGTATTTGTCCACGCGTCGATTGCCGCCAATATTTTATCTAACGACTTCTTACAGCCTTTGAACACCTGGGTCACGTATCTAAGCATTTTTCTTTTCGCCACAGTCACATCGCTGTGGGTAATGCTAGTGCGCTTGCATAGCGTGCGCTTTTTTGCACCGGGCGTCGCCGCCATTGCTGCCACCTACGCTTCCCTTTATGCGTTTGAGCATAATTGGGTCGTCGAACTCATTCCCCCGCTCCTCTCGCTCATGTTGGCGTGGCTCGGCGCCGTTGCCACCCACGTTTTCACCGAAAGCAGAGAAAAACGAAAGTTTCGCCGGATGATGGGCCAATATCTTTCTCCCGCCGTTTTAGCCAGTGTTTTACAGAACCGCGATGGACACGCGAGTGCAGAGATCGGTTCACGCGAACGAGTCACCGTTTTGTTTTCCGACATACGTAGTTTTACCGAAATGTCCGAACAACTTCCGCCGGAGCAAGTCGTCGATATTCTTAATCACTATTTTTCCGCGATGACGGACGCCATTTTTGCACATGAAGGCACCATAGATAAATTCATTGGTGACGCGATCATGGCATTTTGGGGCGCACCCTTACGAATCGACGACCACGCGTTGAAAGCGACACGTGCCGCCCTGGAGATGCAAAAACGGCTCATTGACGTCAACAGGTGGCTAAACGAAAAGAACTTGCCGCCCTTGTCGATGGGCATCGGCTTACACACGGGTGAAGTGATTCTGGGCAACATCGGCTCGGAGCATAAACTCGACTACACCATTATTGGCGACAACGTCAATTTAGGCTCACGCACCGAGGGGCTGACCAAGACGTATGGCTGTACCCTGCTCATCACGGAACCTACCTATACAGACCTCAAGGGCACCGTTCCCTGTCGCGTGGTCGACCTCGTTCGGGTAAAGGGTAAAACACAGCCCGTGCGTGTGTACGCGCCCTTGCTTGAACCTTCAGCGAGTTCGTCAGAACAAATACGGGAAGCCAATTTGTTGGCGTCCCGCGCCGATGCGGCATTTCAACATTACTTGGCGCGCGACTGGGTAAATGCACTACATGGGCTTGATCAACTGCCGAACGATGGACCGGCCCAATTATTGCGAGAACGAATTGAACACTACATGACACACACTCCGCCCCCGGAGTGGGACGGTGTGTTCACAATGGCCACAAAATAAATCACCAGGATATCTCTAAACATTCCCCTGGCAAGGCCGATGACCTAATCAGAGTACCGAATCCACTTCGGTTCAAATTTAGGAAGTACCAAAAATGAAAAAATTGGCCATCGCAATGACCTTTATTCTTGCCCCACTCAGCGCACAAGCAGATGATTTTCTCTACATTTTAAGCGCCAAAGTTAAACTTTTGGCAGAACCCTCTTTTGAATCGGCGCAAATCGTCAACGTAACCAAAGGTGAGAAAGTCATCCGAATCGACAAGAACACCAATTGGTTTAAAGTGGACTACAACGGCAAAGTCGGCTGGCTCTCACGCTTGTCAGTTTCGCCGCATCCTGCAACGAAAAAGACCAGTAAATTAGCACAAGCAGACGAAACGTTTATCAATGATTCACGACGCAGAGCCTCTGTTGCTTCCACAACAGCGGCAGTGCGTGGCTTACAGGGCGATGCACGGCAACGCATCAATGCGAGTAAGGCTACCGACTATGAGGCACTGGCGCGCATGGAACGGACTAACGCCACAGAGGCAGACATTCAAGACTTCATGAAGGCCTTGCCCAATTCATAGCACAACATCATGCTTGGAAA
>JANOTC010000306.1:0-4735 GCA_031416175.1 Gammaproteobacteria bacterium | reverse complement strand
GTCTGATTTTGGTGGCAACGTCGTCGTTCTACTATTCTCGGCGAAGAGGTTCGCACCGTGCCGTCGGTGGTCGTGAATGGGACGACGAACAGTTGCTCGAGCAGTTGCGCAAGCTGCTGAAGCCGAGCGGGAAGTCCGGGCCAGAGAGAAATTCTTTCTAACGAAGAAGGATAGATTGTGGTTGCGGCTGGGCAATGTTGTTCAATCTAGCGGGTGTGAACCCCGCCCTGGTAGCTGTTAGCCACAGGCCAGGTATCGAGTCTTGCAGGCATGTTAGCAATAACATGCCTGATGCGTAGACACGAAAGCGTGCGAGGTGCAATGGGAGCGGTTAACGCTATCCGTGAAGGTGTTGAGTTCCGAAAAATCCTCTGTTGGAGGTGGCCGATGGCTTCACGATGCCAGCAGGCGATAACGTACCCGACGTCACAGGCGAGTCGGATGCGTCCACCCGGGATCCTAGGCCATCTTTGTCATTTGGCCCTACCAAGTCTTATAAAAACAATAAAAGACAATCGCACGCAGCGATGATTTGTTTGTCACGGGGTTCTACGCCCAAACCCTCGGAATTTCCCCAAGTAATGAAATCTAGCGCCATTTGGGCGCGACCCTAAGGAGGCCGGAACCGGATTGTACCGGAATAACTCAACGAAATTCAGATACATGTTCTTTCCCGCCGCTTCGGTTTCGAATTGCATCCAATTGGAAGGTGATTCTAGCTGCTAATCACCAAAAAATCGTAACTTATTGATTTAACAAGGCCAGGGAAATTCCGAGGGTTTGGGCGTAGAACCCCGGCAAGCGCCGCTGAATTGAATAATGTGCGTCAACGTACAGACTCACTTTCCCTGCCTGCTTAAAGTCCAACAGTACGAATTAAAGTCCAACAGTACGAAGTGCACGCGTAAGTGAACCTCCATCAATCAGCAGGAAAACAGTGCTGTTTGAGCTTGCATGTTGCTTGCCAAGCACGCCAATAGCCACCCACAGATTCGCATACGAAAATATCGCGCCAACCCAATTTACCGGCCAAGGAGATCGATTTTGAAAAAAGAAAAGACGACCATTTATTCTGGAAAAGAAAAACAGAGAAAAGGCACGACGCCGAAGGGCGATTGCCACGTCGCTGCCGGGGGCGAATTACACCAGAGCGCTGCGGGGGCACACCCCGCACTCACCACGAACCAGGGTGTTGCGCTTTCTGATAATCAAAACTCGCTCCGTGCCAGTCCACGTGGTCCGACCCTGCTCGAGGATTTTATCCTCCGCGAAAAAATCACGCATTTCGATCACGAGCGTATCCCTGAGCGCATCGTTCACGCGCGTGCGACGGGGGTACATGGTTATTTCGAGCTGACCGCTTCGTTGAAAAAATACACGACCGCTAAGATACTCACCGAGGTTGGTGAGAAGACGCCTGTGTTTACGCGTATCTCGACTGTCGCCGGCGGCGCAGGTTCGGTTGACACGCCGCGTGATGTACGCGGATTTGCCGTCAAGTTTTATACCAAGGAAGGTAACTGGGATCTCGTTGGGAACAACGTTCCAGTATTTTTCATCCAGGACGCTATCAAATTTCCCGATCTCATCCATGCCGTCAAGATGGAACCTGACCGCGGCTTTCCGCAATCGGCGACTGCGCATGACACGTTTTGGGATTTTATTTCGCTCACGCCTGAATCGATGCATATGGTGATGTGGATCATGTCGGATCGCACCCTGCCCCGTTCATTGCGCATGATCGAAGGCTTTGGGGTCCATAGTTTCCGGCTGATTAACGAAGCTGGTGAATCCACTTTCGTCAAATTTCACTGGCGTCCCAAGCTTGGCTTGCAATCCACCATTTGGGATGAGACCGTAAAAATTTCCGGTGCGGATCAAGACTTCCACCGCCGCGATATGTTCGATGCCATTGCGGCGGGACATTTCCCCGAGTGGGAATTTTCTGTTCAACTTTTCACACAGCGAGACGCAGATCGATTTCCGTTCGATCATCTGGATGCGACGAAGCTGATTCCCGAAGAGCTGGTGCCCTTGCAAGTGATCGGCCGCATGGTGCTGGATCGTTGGCCGAATAATTTTTTTGCTGAAACCGAACAAGTGGCCTACTGCCCTTCGCATGTCGTGCCAGGTATCGATTTCTCGAATGATCCTTTGTTGCAAGGCCGTTTATTTTCTTATCTCGATACGCAGTTGTCGCGTTTAGGTTCGCCTAATTTTCACCAGATTCCCATCAACGCGCCCAAGTGTCCCTTCGCCAATCATCAACGCGATGGGCATATGCAGATGGCGCAGCCTACTGGGCGGGTGGCCTATGAACCCAACTCCTTGTCAGAAAACTCGCCACGCGAAACCACGGGCTTTGTTAGCGCCGCAGTCACTGAAACAGGCGAAAAGGGCCGCATCCGTGCCGAGAGCTTCGCCGACCACTACAGTCAGGCGCGACAGTTTTACCTGAGCCAAACCGCGTATGAGCAGGCGCACATCGCCTCGGCTTTAGTGTTCGAACTTTCCAAGGTTGAACACGTACATGTGCGTGAGGCGATGGTCGGCCACCTGCGACATATCGATGAGCGTCTTGCCAAACGGGTTGCTACGGGTTTGGGGTTCGAAAAAATACCCTTAGCGCCAGCGGCCGCAGCGCCGGTGCAGGAGCTGGAGCCTTCACCTGCCTTGCAGATCATTGGCAAAATGAAAGACATCCTGATGGGACGCACCATTGGCATCCTAGTCGCAGAGGGTTCGGACGGTGCTGCCATCCAAAAAATTAGAAAGGCCGCGACTGATGCAGGCGCCAGCGTGAAAATCGTCGCCCCCACGGTGGGCGGCACCAAACTCGCCGATGGTTCCATGCTGGTGGCAGACGGACAACTGGCGGGCACGCCCTCGGTGCTTTTCGACGCGGTCGCCGTGATTCTCTCCGACACAGGCGCAAAAGCTTTGTCGATGGAAGGCGCGGCGATCGATTTCGTACGCGATGCATTCGGTCATCTCAAAGCGATCGCCGCCGACGCTGGGGGCCAAGCGTTGTTGAAAAGCGCGCATGTCGGACAAGACGCTGGTGTCGTAGATAGCAAAGCCCTGGACGCATTTATTGCTGCGGCGAAAACGCGCCAATGGGATCGAGAAAAATCGGTTCGCACCTTGGCCTAGCTTGCGGTTGCTCGACCCCATCCGCCGATGAATCAGGAGATAAACCGTGAGTACATGCGCCACACAAGATGGTACGCAGATCTATTTCAAGGACTGGGGCAACCGGACAGCCTGGGGTATTCAGCCACGGCTGGCCCCTCAGTGCGGTTTGCAATGACGAAAAACAACATCCCGCATCATGTCGGTTTCATTCCCGATGGAAATCGCCGCTGGGCCGTGGGTCATGGTCTGCCCAAAGAAGCCGGGTATGAAAATGGCATTAATCCGGGGTTGCTGCTGTACGAGGAATGTAAAAAATTCGGGATCAAAGAAGTTTCCATCTACTGCTTTACCCAAGACAACACCAAGCGGCCTTCCATTCAGAAACAGGCATTCAGCGACGCCACCGTTGCATTCGTTTTTGAGATTGTACGCCGTGGAGCGGCTCTGCTTGTGGTCGGCGATGACACCTCGACACAATTCCCCGAGGTGTTAAAAGAATTTCGGCAGCGCCAGGGTGTCGGGATGAAGGTGAATCTACTCGTCAACTATGGCTGGGAATGGGATCTGGCCGGTCTTAAAAACGGCGGCCTGCGTTCAGATGAGGTTTCACGCCTGGATTTAATTGTACGCTGGGGAGGAGGTCGCCGATTGAGTGGTTTTCTTCCGGTGCAATCGGTTTATGCAGATTTCTATGTCATCGAAGAATATTGGCCAGATTTTGATCCACAGCATTTTGAGCACGCACTCGCCTGGTTTAAAAGCCAGGATCAAACACTCGGCGGGTAATGCGCCTGGGGAGAGCAAGGAATTGAGGGATAAATAAGTTGGGCGATCACAGCAATTTCTCCATCCACCGCTTGAGGATAGGAAGCATAAACCGCCTTTTTCTAAAAATCCACAGCCATTCTCCGTAAACCCAACGCCAAAAAACGCCGAGAATGGTCGGTCAAGTAGGTTACTCGATGTGTTTTTGAACCGTGCCATAAATCCAATCAAACCGATAATACCTAGTCACCAACAGGGGCTAAGCGTCTACGCGGGTCTGCTCAGCCTTTTTTACCCACTTGTCATAACAGTCCAAACCACAAAAATGGGCCACATAATCACTAGCCTCCGCGCTCTTGGCCTCTGATGAGGGAATCTCCTTTAAACAGACACTGCACTCAATAACCTCTTCTGTTGGTTTATTAACATCACTCATCTCGTACCTCCTGCTGCATGACGTACTTCAACTCTATTCGCCCACACCCGCATTATAGTCTTGATCTAGGGGTTCTACGCCAAAATCAACGGAATATTTAAGTTGTTGTAATTAAATAAAATTTTTGCAGGTCCACGGCAGCCAAGACGGAGTCAGTGTCAATCGAGTGGTGCAGGTCACGGAATATTTATAGCCAGAGCAAGGGGCGCTACGCCCGAAGATTCATTCCGGAGGGTCGAAAAACCCGATTATCGGGCTTTATTGTTCCAACTTTTCCCTAGAGGCGCGATAGAACTCGCCTTTGGGCTGTCGACTTATGTCAGGATCATTAGCAAACCCAAGGAATGACACGTTCTCCGCGCATCTATGGCGACGCACGATCCCAAAGCATTTTCGAAA
>JANOTC010000305.1:0-12403 GCA_031416175.1 Gammaproteobacteria bacterium | reverse complement strand
CGAAAATTGCTCAGCACGCTGGGCGATACGCCTCAGGCCTTGCGTGATCTATCGGTTTCCCTCAGCAACGTCGGCCGGGTTTCCCGCGACCTCGGCGAGTTAGAGGCCGCCCGGGTAGCCTACGCGGAAAGCCTAGACCTGAGTCGAAAATTGCACAGCGCGCTGGGCGAGTCGCCGCAAACGTTACGCGATTTGCGAATATTACTCAACAACTTGGCCGTCGTCTCCAACGACCTCGGAGACTCAGAAACTGCCCAAGCCTTATTCACGGAACGCGACAATTTGGCCTGACCTACTGAGTATGTTATCGTTGCCCAATACCCTTTGATGTGTCCGCAATAGGGGCTTTAGGAGCACGAGATGACGCAAGACGAGATGAAAAAAGCGGCGGCCGAAGCGGCAATTGAATACGTAACCGCTGGCAGCATTGTGGGCGTAGGCACCGGATCAACGGTGAACCACTTTATTGATGCATTAGCCAAGGTCAAACACAAAATCGACGGCGCCGTTTCCAGTTCGGAAGCCTCGACCAAGCGCATGCGCGGCCATGGCATTCAAGTGTATGACTTGAACGAAGTCAACGAAATGGCCCTTTACGTTGACGGCGCCGACGAAACCACCAAATTCCTGCACCTCATCAAGGGCGGTGGCGGCGCACTCACGCGCGAGAAAATCGTCGCCGCCGTGGCCAAAACCTTTGTTTGCATCGCTGACGAAACCAAGCTTGTTGATGTATTGGGCAAGTTCCCACTGCCCGTTGAAGTGATTCCAATGGCACGCAGTTATGTCGCGCGTGAATTGGTCAAGCTAGGCGGTACGCCGGTGTATCGGCAAGGGTTCACCACCGACAATGGCAATGTCATCCTCGACGTACACAATTTGTCGATCATTGATCCGCCTCGCATGGAAACCGCGATTAATCAAATTGTCGGCGTGGTCACTGTCGGGATTTTTGCTCATCGTGGTGCCGATGTGCTGTTACTCGGCTCACCGAACGGCGTGAGAAAGTTGACATAAAACAATGTCGCGCGCGCTCATCATTATTGGCGCCGTCATTGTATTGCTTGGGCTGCTGTGGCCGTGGATTCAAAAACTGAACCTCGGTCGCCTGCCCGGCGACATCGCGATAGAAAAGGAAAATTTCGGCTTTTATTTTCCGCTGATGACGTCGATTATTGTTAGTGTTATTTTGACCGTGTTGATTTGGTTGTTTCGGCGCTAATTCTCAATACCGCCCATACCCCCACGCCGCCGCGTAATCAAGCCCTTCCAAATATTTATCCGGCGCCACAACATCAACTATGGCAAAACTTTTATTAGACGTAACCCGCACCACCGTGGTACGCAAAGTATAACCCTCAACATCCACTAACACGCGCACTTGCGGTGTATCCACACGGGTTCCGCGCCGCAACACCAAAGCAATTTCTTTATTTGCCAAGTGCACCACACAGCCAGGGGGGAATAAGCCCACCGACTTAATAATGACATCAATGGCCGATCCAATTTGGCGCGTTCCTTTGCTTTGGAAAAATTCACGTGCAGCGATGTTAGGAAGAATAGCCGCCCGGTAACTTCTTCCCGCCACTTTGGCGCAATAAACGTCAGCTGCACTCAGCAGTGATGCACCCAAGGGGATCTCCGATAATTTCGCGCCTGCGGGATAACCTTTACCATCGACACTCTCATGATGCTTTTGCACGAACCCAATCCAATCAACATCATTGATGCCTATTTCACGCAACATGCGCGCGCTTTGCAGGGGATGTTCATGAATTCGGCGCAGTTGCGTTTGCGTTAGAGGCGTACTTTGGCTACGCAAATCGTCTTGCAACAATCCCATGGACAAATTCATTGTCAGAGCCGCACCAATCAAGGATCGCCGCTCGTCTGTACTCCAACCCAACGTTTGCCCCGCCAATTCACATAAACAGGCGGTATGAATGGCATGCTGCACGGTGTACTGAGTTTTGTCGTCGAGGAAAACTTTGGCCACGGCAGCATCCGCCGCTTCTCGACAAATAAACTGCACGCGGTTGATCAAAGAAGCGAGGGTCGTCAAAATCGACGCGCCGTTGGGATGGCAATACAGGTCGGTCAAATCGTGCTCTAAATCATCGAGCTGCGCAAACGGTGAGGGCAACCGATAAACGGTGGAATCGTAGATTTTGGGATCGAACTTTGCCGTGCGCGGCGCTGCATGCGACGTCGAATTGGTCCCATGTAACGCGCTGATCAATTGACTGTGATGCGTGTAGAGTGTGTCAGCACGAATCAGCGTGCTGGCCTGATCCTCACTCAACACCAAGCCCTTTTGCGCTAGAAGCGCACCTGTACGATCAAAGATGGGGTACAACAAGGGTTGCCCTGGCTTAACAACCGCTTTGGACAGCGCCGTGAGACGTTCGACTGGCATGGGCTTCTTTCTTGGCGGATGGCCTAAGATTCGGCAATTTCTCCCGCCAACTTAAGGGTTAGCCGATGAAAAGGAGAACCCGTTGGCACTATTCCATGGAACCGCTTTGATGCGCGACCGCGAATTTCAGCTTGTCGATGACTTTTCGATTCTCCAAATAGTCGATAATTTGGCCTGCCTTGTTGGCGCTGGCGTAGCTATGATGGGTCCAGCTAAATTGTTTCTTTTTCGCGTCAAAATCCCAGTTTGAGTTCCAACCTTCCGCGGTACTTAGATCTGGAATCTCAAATATGATTGGATCGCTCTCCACCCAGCCGCTGGTAACGTAATTTGTCCAGACCAAGGGCTTTTCGGGGGGCGGCGGTCGATCACCAATGATGGGAACCGGGATGGCAATTCCTTTCGCCTCCAAGCGATAAAGCGAGCCTGGTCCCACGTTGGCGTCGGCGTAACTCGTCCACTTTGCCCGCACAATCGCACGCGCTCCTGTCGTTGAAGTCGAAAACTCCGGACGGGTCAGGGGTGGTGCGGGTAAAGCAGCCGTTAGTGTGGGCACGTCTTGAAAGAAATGATAGTAAGCGCGTTGCTCCTCGCCCTCCGCGTTAGCAACGCTAACAGACAGCTCGTGCGCCTGCTTGTCGTTGATGAATTTGCTGCGCGTTGTCACTAAATCACGGGTGACTCGGTACGTCGGCACATTGGTAAATTCGAAACTCGTCGTCTCAGACGCTTTCGTTCCTTTTAACTCTTTTAGTAACAAGTAACCGCGATTTTGGCCAACGAACCCGACCCGTGCCGCCCATGTCTCATCTGCCGCCAAATTCCCAACACCGATCACACTCGCGGTGGTACGGGGCGCGCTTGGACTCACGTAGGTCGACGATCCGAAGCCTGTAGAGAATAAAACATTTGATGCGGCTGCCGACGCCTTACCCGCAAACGCCGTCCCGGAGCCGGAATAAAAGGCTGTCGGAATTAAATCGTCATTATCATTGAGCGTGCCAGCCATGGCCAGGACGTCGTGGGATCCCTCCGGCACTTCGGCCGCAAACGCCTCAAGCGCGCGTAAAGAAATCGACTCGCCGATGGCGATATCCACATATAGTTGGGTATCGCTGACGACATTATTGGACGGCGGTTCCGCCTTGACGGTCCCGTACATCTTTCCTGGCCCTTTCGCCTCCAGCACATTCCGACACAGGAAAGACAAACTTGACAACTCATCCGCTGTCGCGAAAACCGTCGTAACAAAGTGAGACTTGATGTTAGTAAAACCTTCGCTGGACGACGCATCTTGACCTTGGCAAACAAAAACTAATCCGTATCGCCTATTAGCGTCTTTTAAAACCAGACTTACTTGAGAAAGGGAATTCGACGCGTTGTCCTTCAGCCGCATCTTCCAGGTGCTGGTTGATCCGTCTTGCACCGCTACGTAGGTCGCATTGGTCTCAAAACGCACCACGTTGGCTGTGTGGATTACCGTTTCCTGGCCGCAGCCGAGCAAGGCTATACTCAGCCCAGGCAATAACAATCGAGTGAGGTATTGAAATAAAATCAATGACTTATTTCCAAAATTAACGTGGTTTGTCAGTTGCTCTTATAATGCGAGACAAAAAACCCGCATGACTTTAGGACCGCGCCACCCACGCTGAGTTGCATTGAAAACATTACAACGCAATCTCAACCCGATTTCGGCCCTTGCGCTTGGCCTCATAGAGCGCTGCATCGGCTCGCGCAATCAAATGATCTATTTTCTCGCCCTCCGTTGCCTGTGCTAGGCCCAAACTAATGGTCACCGGCACGAGCGAGCCACTGGCTTGCACCGGCGTCGCGGCCACATGCGCACGTACACGTTCCGCCACAATGTGCCCGGCTTCCAACACGGCATCTGGCAACACAATGAGGAACTCCTCGCCCCCATAACGGCCCACATCTTCATTTTCACGCAACGCGCCGACAATGCGCGACGCGACATCATGCAAAACCTTGTCGCCAACCAAATGTCCGTAACTGTCATTTACGCGTTTGAAATAATCAATATCGGCCATCACCACGCAAAGCGGTCGCCCCAATTGGCGGGCACGCAAATATTTGCTTTGCAAACCATCCAATACCGAGGCGCGGGTTTGCACCAAAGTTAGCGCATCACGACTTAGCTTAGTGCGTAAAAGCTCCGTACTATCACGGGTTGCGGCCAGCGATTTCTCAAGCGAACTGACCTGAATTTGATGATAGGCTTCAAGCGCCAACGACATGTCAAACATTGTAATTTTTAGCACGAAATCGAGCAAATCGTCGTGAATTGAACTGTCACGGGGAATGTAGTCAATAATCGTTTGCTGGAGGATTCGGTACGCACCCATGTACAAGCTGACACTGACTTCCGCCCAAATGTGCGCCATGCCTACTTGTAAACGTCGCTCGAAATATTCGGCGTGACCGAAATCGACACCCAGGCTCAACAAATATTCTAGCTGCGCGCGCGACAGGGCTTCTTGGGAAAACCCACGCGCCATGACACGTTTCGCTTCGGCATGTCTAAATAATTGATCATAGAACGATTCTATGATCCCCAGCGCGTGCGGTCCGATTACTTGTTCCTGCAACAAAGCCGCGACGGGCAAAAGGGAATGGCTCAAACCAAACAGGCTCAGCCGCTCTTCTCTAGCCGATTCGTCAATGCCAAATTTTTCGCAGTAAGTAAGTGCCATGGGTGGATCCTCGTCTTTTTCTTTTGCGTTTTGGGAAACCAAGCCCGTTGGGTGATCGCGTCAAAACTCACCACACCAACGGTTTCCCTCAACGTGATGCTAGCACAAATCGGCATAATGTGGGCACGGACGACCATAATCTGCGATAATATCCCGCATGACATCAGACACTTTAATTCAAGTCGAACACGTTACGCGTTACTACGGAACCTTGCGCGCCGTTCATGACGTTAGCTTTGATGTTCGCCGCGGCGAAGTATTGGGCTTTCTCGGCCCTAATGGCGCGGGCAAATCCACGACTATGCAGATGATTAGCGGCAATTTATCGCCTAGCGAAGGCCGCATCACCATCAACGGCCATGACCTCATAGATCAACCCAAGCTTGCGAAAGCCGCTTTGGGTTATTTACCGGAACAGCCACCGCTTTACCGTGAACTCACCGTCGACGAATACTTGCGCTTTTGCGCCAATCTAAATCGCATTAGCAAGAACGGCATTGAAAAAGCACTGCAACGTGCGAAAGAGCGTTGCGGTCTTGCCGACGTTGGCCGTCGACTCATCGGCAATTTATCCAAAGGCTATCAGCAACGCGTTGGCATTGCCCAAGCGATTATTCATATGCCCGCCGTTGTCATTCTCGACGAGCCAACTGTCGGCCTCGATCCGATTCAGATTCGCGAAATGCGCACGCTGATTCGTGAATTGGGCAATGATCATAGCGTTATTCTTTCCACGCACATTCTTCCCGAAGTGCAGGCAACCTGCGACCGCGTGCAAATCATTCATCGCGGTGAAATGGTCCTTAGCGACACTATTGAGGGGCTGCAACGGCGTATGCAGGCGTCTACATTATTGGTCGCGTTACGCCAAGCACCTGCCGTTGAAATGCTGCAAACAATGGCGGATATTGTCAGCGTTGACGTCATTGATGCCCAGCGTTTACGCATCCATCATTTGCCAGAAAAAAGCCCCGCCGATGCGATTGCGCTCGCTGCGGCACAGCACGGCTGGGGGCTTTTCGAACTCACACCCGAACGCATGTCGCTGGAAGAAATTTTCGTTAATATTACGCGCACAGACCCCAGCGATGCAGGTGTAACACCCGTTATCCAGGAGGCGGCTGCATGATGGTATTAACACTCGCGGGCCGTGAATTGCGCACCCTATTCCTTTCGCCTTTGGCCTGGGCAATATTAGCGGTGGTCGAATTGTTAGTGGGATATTTATTTCTCGCGCAAGTCGACATGTTCATGCAAATTCAACCGCGCCTGTCGGCCCTGGACGGCGCGCCTGGCGTCACGGAACTAGTGGTCGCACCCACCTTTGCGAATGCAGGTATTGTGTTGCTATTGATAGTTCCGCTATTAACAATGCGCCTTGTGAGCGACGAACGGCGAGGTCAGACCTTACCCCTGCTATTCAGCGCGCCGGTGTCGATGACAGAAATTATTCTTGGCAAATATTTTGGCGTGTTAGGTTTTTTGTTGATCACACTCGGCCTGATCTTGCTCATGCCGATTTCTTTGCTACTAGGCGGCGCACTCGATTACGGCATGCTATTGGGTGGCCTGCTCGGACTAACACTGCTCGTCGGTACGTTTTCGGCCATTGGCCTGTATATGTCCACTCTTACGAGCCAACCGGGTGTCGCCGCCGTGAGCACATTTGGCTTGCTACTATTGCTATGGATGCTAGATTGGGCGGGCGCGGGAGCGCATGAAGCGAGCGAGGTATTTCGTTATTTTTCCATGCTTAAACACTACGAACCTTTATTGGCAGGCGCGTTCAAAAGTAGCGATGTCATTTATTATTTGCTGATTATATGTGTTTTCCTGGTCCTTAGCGTGCGCCGCCTCGACGGCTACCGTTTGCAGCACTAGATCGCCCCTCAAGTAGAAATTCCGCATGCTAGTCACCCCACAGGTTAAACGCCAACTCCGCTTCCAAGCAATCCTTTTCATGGTGCTTTTCCTCAGCATTATTGGCTTGCTTGCCTGGCTAAGCACACGCTATGTGTATGAAACGGACTGGACGGCTAGCAAACGAAACACGGCCTCGGCTACGACAGTGGCATTGCTAGAACAACTAGATAAGCCCGTTATTATCACCGCGTTTGTGACAAGCGCGAGCGCCGCCGCACGAAATGAAATTGCGCGCTTGACTAACCTGTATATTGGTCACAAAGCCAATGTCACCGTAAAGTATGTCGACCCAACCTCAGAACCTGCCTTAGCGCGCGAGCGTGGTGTGAATGTGGACGGCGAACTGGTTATTGAATATGACGGACGCGTTGAGCACCTGCAAGATCTCAACGAACAAAGCCTGACCAATACCTTGCAACGATTAGCGCGCAGTGGCGAACGTTGGATTTTCTTTTTGGAAGGACATGGCGAACGTAATCCGCAGGGCACTGCGACTTTCGATTACACCGCGTGGGGCAAACAGCTTGACAGCAAAGGTCTAAAAACGCGCCGCCTCAATTTAGCCAAAAATGCCGCGATTCCAACCAACGCGGCCGTCCTAGTCATCGCTGATCCGCAAACCGATTTGTTGGCAGGCGAAATTAGGATTATCGAAAAATATCTCGCTGACGGCGGCAATGTATTGTGGCTGGCGGAACCCCAATCCTTGCATGGCATGGACCTCATTGGCGAGCATCTGGGACTTGAATTCCTGCCCGGCATAATCGTTGACCCCAATACCGAAGCCTTGAATATCAATGACCCCCGCTTCGCATTAGTCAGCGACTATTCGCCCACGGCGATTACACGAGACTTTGATACCGTCACACTCTTCCCCGGTGCACGCGGCATTGAATTTAATGGCGCAGAAACCTGGGACGCTGAAACGCTGCTAGAAACATTGCCGCGCACATGGGCTGAGACAGGCGAATTTAACAGCGAAATCAGCCTAGACCCCGGCGACGATATCGCTGGACCTCTGGTGCTTGGCCTAAGCCTCACACGCGCCATTGCGGTTAAACCAGAAGCCGCACCCTCGCCTGCCACACCCGCTAACAGCAATACGCAACAGCGGGTCGTCGTGATTGGCGATGCGGATTTTCTTTCTGACGCCTACCTAGGGCAAGGCGGCAATTTGGATTTGAGTATGCGCATTCTTAATTGGCTTACGCGTGACGAATCGTTTCTGTCAATTCCAGTAAAAACAGCGCCCGATGCGCAATTGGATTTGTCGAAAGCGGCACAGGCCAGCATCGGCTTCGGGTTTTTAATCGTTATACCCTTGCTTTTGTTGGCCAGCGGCACAACGATCTGGTGGCGTAGACGAAAACGCTAGTCGGAGAACAGCATGAATAAACGTTGGCTCCTCAATGGTGCTTTGGCCCTATTGCTTATCGCGTTGAGCGTGATTGCCCTGAACGAGACGGGTGACCAAACGCCAAAAGTCATCCTCAAATTGACGCCGTTGTCGGCAACGCAAGTAACACACATCACCATCGTTCGACCTACGTTTACCGATGTCAATGTACAAAGAAAGGGTGAGCGCTGGGAAGTCATTCGCACACCCATCGCACCTGGCCAAGCGTCCGCACCTGTACCAGGCAACGCGTTTCGCATTGACAGCCTGGCCCGCCTTGCGCAAGCGGACAGCATTTTGCAACTACACCCTAACAGCGCTGGGCTAACACAATATGGCCTAGCGCCCTCGCCCGTGACCGTGCGACTCAATAACATTGATATCGCCTTTGGCGGCACCGACCCCATAAAAGGCCTACGTTACGTACTTGTGGGCGATACGGTTCATGCCGTCGCCGATGACCAGTTTAGCCAGGCAATGGCGGGCTTTCATGAGTTCGTTGGTACCGAACTGATGCCCGATCAGCCCATGATACAAACTCTAAAGCTACCCAATCTTACGGTTACCCGCACAACCAGCGGCGCATGGAAAGCCGAGCCACAGCCCGTTGATTATTCTGCCGACGCCGTAACACGCTTGGTGGACGAATGGCGCTACGCGCGCGCACTCAGTGTTGGGCCTAGAGACGCGGGGCCACCGCAAGGGCAAGTAACAATAGACTTCAAGGACGGCGGCCGCATGAATTTCGACATCGCCACTTTTACACCCCAATTACTGCTAGTGAGCAATACGCTTGGCCTTACCTACACTTTCACTGCCGACGTCGGCGAGCGACTCTTTGACCTTAGCAAGCATCGATTAAGCGAGTAGCGCCATGCCTGAACTCCCTGAGGTAGAAACAACGCGCCGAGGCATTGCGCCCGCCATCGTGGGTAAATCTGTTACAGACGTAGTGATTCGCGACAGCCGACTGCGCTGGCCTATTCCAAGTGAGCTTCACCCGCTCTTGAGCGGGCAACGCTGCGTGTCGGTAGACCGGCGCGGCAAGTATTTACTGCTCAATTTCGCCAATGGCGCGCTACTCCTGCATTTAGGTATGTCTGGAAGTTTACGCACTGTTTCGCCAACCACGCCAATATTGAAGCATGATCATTTTGATTTAGTCTTCGACCATAATCTCGCTTTGAGACTGCGCGATCCACGTCGTTTTGGCGCGGTGTTGTGGGCAGGAAAAAATCCGACTGAACACGTGCTACTCGCCAAACTGGGGCCAGAACCGCTGACCACCGATTTCAATCCAGACCGTCTATTTCAGCTTGCGCGTGGCCGCACGGCGGCTGTAAAAACCTTCATTATGGACAACGCGACAGTGGTAGGCGTCGGTAATATTTACGCCAATGAGTCACTCTTCATGGCTAACATTAAGCCTACACGGGCGGCAGGAAAACTAACCAGGGGTGATTGCGAACGATTGTACGCTGCCATCGTAAAAATTCTCGCGACAGCGATTGAACAAGGCGGCACCACCCTGCGCGATTTCGCCGCAGCAGACGGTCAGCCCGGTTATTTTGCGCAGCAATTGAGTGTGTATGGTCGGGCAGGCGAGCCGTGTCCGCAGTGCGGCACTTTGATTTCGACCTTACGAATTGGCCAACGGGCAGCGTTTTATTGTGGCAAGTGTCAACGTTGATGCAATTAATCAATCACCGTCCGCCCCCCATCCACCGCATGCACTTGCCCAGTAACATACGTCGCATCACGCGCGAGATAGAGCACTGCCTTGGCGATATCAACGGGATCGCCGCGCCGTTTTAACGCCGTACGCGAAATAATATCGCGCTTCAAGTCTTCTGCCATATCGTCCGGCCACATGATCGCTCCCGGCGCTACTGCATTCACACGGATATCTCCGCCGAACTCGCGTGCGAGTGACTTGGTGAGCATCACCAAACCCGCTTTGGCCATACAATAAACGGGATAGTCTTTTAAGGGTCGCTCAGCGTGAATATCAACAATGTTAATTATATTACCGTGCACTTTGCGCAAATGCGGCATCGCCGCCTGAGCAAGAAAAAAAGGCGCCTTGAGATTGCTCGCAAAGAGATCGTCCCATTGCGCTTCCGTTACGCCACCTGGCACGGTTGGATAAAACATGGACGCGTTATTAACTAACACGTCCAATCGCCCCCACGCTGCTGCGGATTGCTCAATCAATCCACCTAAACTCGCACCCTCGTTTAAATCTGCCTGAACTAACACCACAGAATTTGGACGCAGCGCGAGCAACTCGTCTCGAATGGCGCACGCCGCCTCAAACGAACGGCGATAGTGCAATACCACATTCGCACCGTGTTGATGCAACATCCTAACGATCGCCGCACCGACACGATGCGCCGCACCCGTTACCAATACGACTTTCCCAACCAACGATCCTGTATTATGCTCCACTACTCATTCCCCAACATGTTGGTTGCCAATCGGTGCTCAATTAATGCCAAATTCGCGCGCGCCCACCCATCCTAGATTACTCGCTCCGACCGGCGCCGCGCTCGTTCACCACCAACTTCTGGTCGACCTGGTTCAACAAGAAATTGCGACGGCAGGCGGACGCATCACCTTTGCGCATTTCATGCACTTAGCGCTTTATGCACCGGGTTTAGGATACTACGTTGCCGGCCAAAAGAAATTCGGACGAGACGGTGATTTTATCACTGCCCCAGAACTCTCACCCTTGTTTTCTCGCTGTCTCGCGCGGCAATGCCAGCAAATTCTCGCCGCACTGCCAGACGGTAGGATACTCGAATTTGGCGCAGGTTCTGGAATTATGGCGGCCAATTTATTAGCCGAATTGGAGCGATCGGGCCAACTTCCAGAACGCTATGAAATTATTGAACTCAGCCCCGAACTCCAACAGCGGCAATTCGAAACAATCAAGCAAAAAATTCCCCATTTAATTGCACGCTGTCACTGGCTTACGCAATTGCCTGACAAAGGCTGGAACGGTATCATACTTGCGAACGAAGTGTTAGACGCGATGCCGGTCCATGCCGTTACATTCGATACAAAAGGAAATTGGGAACGATATGTCGGCGCGGACCAAAACGGTTTCGCTTGGCAATTGGGACCGCTTAGCAATGCAGCATTAGAATCAGAGGCAGCGCGTCTTCGCGCACAGTTCGGTGCAGCGTGGCCGAGCGCCTACGAAACGGAAATTAGCCTTATGGGACCTGCGTGGGTTCATAGCGTAGCGGAAATACTCGGTCAGGGCTCGATATTCGCGCTCGACTATGGATTTCCCGAACACGAATATTATCTGACAGATCGTGCCCAAGGAACTTTGATGTGCCATTACCAGCACCTTGCCCACACAGATCCGTTCACGCATGTCGGTCTACAAGACATTACCGCCCACGTTGATTTCACTTTAATCGGTAACGCTGCTTTAGAAGCCGGATTGAGCGTAGATGGCTTCACGACACAAGCCTATTTTCTGTTAGGCTGTGGATTGGGAGACATGCTTTCACTTGCTCAACAAGATGGCGAACGCGCTTATTTCTCGGCAACCACGCAAGCGAAGATGCTTACGCTACCGAGTGAAATGGGCGAATTGTTCAAGGTCATTGCGCTGACTAAAGACTTGCCGCCAAGTTTAGAAGCGCCACTCATCGGATTCTCGACATACGACCAGCGGAGACGCCTTTGAAACTCATTGTCGACACACCTATCTCCCTTAGCGAGAGCGCACTTAGTCCTGGACACGCCAATGGTCAGGCGAATGAATATGAACGCATACTCGGCGACATGCAGGAAATCTACTATCGGACCGATCAAAACGGAATCATCACACTGCTTTACGGCTCGCTCGAACAGGTGCTGGGCTTTACGCCCGCCGAAGTTATCGGGACCCGAATTACGGACTACTACGTTGACCCAGGCAAGCGACAAGCGCTATTTTGG
>JANOTC010000304.1:0-2300 GCA_031416175.1 Gammaproteobacteria bacterium | reverse complement strand
CAACCTTTCTTCGTGGCGGAAGTGTTCACCGGCTCACCGGGCAAATACGTGTCGCTCAAAGAAACCATCAAAGGTTTCAAGGCGATTGTCAGCGGCGAATACGATCACCTACCCGAGCAAGCGTTCTACATGGTTGGCGGCATCGAAGAAGCTGTCGAAAAAGCCAAGACCATCCAATAAGGCATAAAGAGCTATGGCAATGACTATCCATGTGGACGTAGTAAGCGCGGAAAAGCTCTTGTACTCCGGCATCGCGGAATTCGTGATTGTGCCCGGCGTGCGCGGCGAGCTGGGTGTGTACCCGCGTCATGCGCCGCTGGTAACCAAACTCAAGCCCGGCTCGGTACGTATCAAAGTGCCGGACCAGCTTGAGGAAGAATTGATTTACGTAAATGGCGGTCTGGTGGAAATCCAGCCAGACGTGATTACCATCTTGTCCGACACCGGTATTCGCGGCAAAGACCTGGACGAAGCCAAAGCGCTGGAAGCCAAACGCGATGCGGAAGAAGCCATGAAGAACCGCACCGGCGCGATGGAAATCGCCCTAGCGCAAATCGAGTTGGCGCAGGCCGTGGCGCAATTGGCGGCGATCAAAAAATTGCGCAAATGATCGAGTCTGCGACACCAACCTGAAAGCGGCCTAGTGCCGCTTTTAGGTTGGTGTGGGTGTTGTCGGACATTCTTACAGTTGCGCCTTATATTCGCATACTAAAAACTCTAACCGTATGAGTTAATGAGTAATACATGTCGGGGTATGAAGCTTGCTTAATACATGCAGGCCAACCTACATATAGGATATCGTCATGACTCCCCCAACCTTTGTTAGCGCCATACGCCATTTAATCGCCTGCTTGGTGTTATTGCCGGGATTTGCTTTCGCGACTACGATTATTTCCGATCCCGTGGGCGACGTCGCTAGTGGGCCGGACATTGTTTCCATGAGCGGAGCCTATGATGCGGCCTCGGTTTTCCTTACGGTTGCTTTTGCCCCCGGAACTTTTGACACCAACAATTTCCATCTGGTAATTTTGCTGGACCCAGACCTCAACCCATCGACATTTAATTTCTCCCTAACGATTTCGCAAATAATCGGTTTCGGGTTTGCAAACCTTTCTGGGCCAGGGGTTCCATCAGGCGCTTTTTTGTTTCCGTTTGCGATCACGCCTGACTACGTCGCCACGCAAATCCCTTTAGCGCTTTTGGGCGGCGATGATGGAATTATGCAATTTAGCGCGTCCGCCAGCGTGAACGGTGGCTTCGTCTTAGGGAATGGCCCCCCCGCCCCGTTGCCTGACGAAATTGCACCTGGTCTAACTACGTCAGTTGATGCGCCAGTGCCCTTAGTATTGTTTTTGGGAGCCTTACCGGCGTTGTGGTTAGCGCGACGCAAGCGCCGCTGAGGGGCGATGTGGGCTGGGATGATGGGCGGCGAATTTCGCTGCCTTTTTTGTTTATAATGCCTCAGCGGTTCTTTTATCTCAATTCCTTTGATGTCATCAGAGCTTAATGTTGTGATCCTTGCCGCTGGCAAGGGTACCCGGATGTATTCTGACCTGCCCAAGGTATTGCACCCGCTCGCCGGGCGGGCCTTGCTCGACCATGTATTGACGACCGCGCGCGGTTTAAAGCCGACGAAACTGTGCGTGGTATATGGCTATGGCGGTGACACTGTTCCGCAAAGTACTGCGGGAGCGGACATTGTTTGGGTGGAGCAGGCGCAGCAGTTGGGCACCGGCCATGCGTTGCAACAAGCACTACCGCATCTCGATGCTAAGGGCTTGACGCTGGTGTTGTATGGCGATGTACCGTTGACGCGACCAGAGACCTTGACGCATTTATTGGCGGTTGCGGGCAATGAAACTATGGCGTTGCTCACCGCGGAGTTTCCTGATCCGACGGGCTATGGACGTATTGTGCGCAGCCCCGATGGGCGCGTTGCGCGTATTGTCGAACAAAAAGACGCGAGTGATGCCGAGCGGCAAATCCGAGAAATCAATACCGGCATCCTCGTCGCGCCGAGTGCCAAGCTCGCGGTCTGGCTAGGCCAGCTCAAGAACAGCAACGCGCAAGGAGAGTACTACTTGACCGACACCATCGCCATGGCGGTGAATGAGGGCGTGCCGGTTAAAACCAGTCATCCGCATGCGCTGTGGGAGGTGTTGGGGGTGAACAGCAAATTGCAGCTGGCGGAGTTAGAGCGCATTTATCAGCGCAATTATGCGGAGCAGTTGGCCAATCGCGGCGTGATGATTTTCGATCCGGCGCGCTTCGATGTGCGCGGCGAATTGGATTGCGGGCGA
>JANOTC010000303.1:0-3409 GCA_031416175.1 Gammaproteobacteria bacterium | reverse complement strand
TTTAAACTTGATGTGAATACACGCGCAACGGCCAGTGGGTGGCCAATTCGGGTGGGAGGTGAAGAAGCCCGAAGCGTGGCGAATGTGGGTGTAGATGGTGCGGGCAACCTGTATATCGGTGGAACGAACTATGGCGAAGCTAACACCTTTTCGGCAGGCCTTCCAGACGGCTATGTGTACAAGCTTGATTCCCAAACAGGCCGCCAACTCAACACGCTTCAATGGGGTGGGGACGTACCGGAGGACGTAAGCTCCATGTTAGTGCAATCCGAGAGCGCAATTTATTTTTCCGGTTCGTCCTTCGGTCCGCCACAACCGCCGGTCGCCCAGCCGGGTGGTGGAATGGGAGGCGGTGGTGGGCGTCCAGGTCGGAGTTTAAATAGCGCCAACGTCGCTAAGGTCGATTTTTCTTCGGAACCGCGCTTAGTGTGGTCAACGTCATTGGTCTCCAAGGAGCACGCCAGCGCCAACGCTGTGGCCGTCGCCCAAACGGGAGATGTGGTTGTGGTTGGCGTTGCCCACGGCAGTTTTGACGGACAAGTCCCAGCGGGTGGTGGCGACGCGTTTTTTGCGCGGGTTGATGCGGCGGAGGGTAAGGCGAAGTAGGCCGGTTACAAATACCAACGAAGGAACGCCGCCGCCGCAAAGGCCGTACTGCCAAAGACCAACGCAGCCAGCCATGCTTTTCGCGGCCAGCGTTCTTGGTCATTGCCAGCACCGAGCACATAGCGGAATATAATCGCCGGGCTGGCAATAACGCATATGATTTTTATGATCAAGGCAAAGTACGCCACGCCTTCGATTTCTGGTAAATGGCCTTTGAGCATATAACTTGTTAGGCCGAAGCCCAGCCCGCTACTCACCTGAGCCACCGCGCCGACCACCACCAACCAACCCAGACGCCGTTGCATTATTGCGTGTTCTCGCGCAAACCAGTACGCAAAAATGGGGCTGGCTACTACAGCAGCCGCCCCAAAATTGTGAATGACTTGCAGCAGAGCGTAGATTAGCTCCGTCACGCGCGGTTTACCGAGCGGTCACATGGATAGTCTGTTCTGGGCCAGTCGGCACGTGTCCTTTGTCGACAATTTTGATGTAAATGACGTGTTTTCCAGGGCTTAATATCGGCAAAGTGTAGGTGCCTTTGGTCGTACGTTGGGCAGGACTCTTCTTGTCATCCACCCAAACATGAAAATGGTCGTCGCCTTTGCCAAGCACGATCTCATAATTCAGTGGGTATTCTTCGTCGGAATCGAGCAGCGCATTTTCAGTTGGCGCGAGAATCTTGACGGTGCCGACTTCCGCGTTGGCGCTCAGTGGCAGCGCGAGGGTGGCGAGGGTGGCGAGGGTCGTTATAGCGAGGTAGTGAAATAGTTTCATGGCTGCGTCTCCCGTGGTTAAGAGCGCTGGCGGGTTGGTTTTGCCAGGCTCATAACGTAGAACTGCGTTCGCCACTTTTTTATTCCCCACGTGTCACTCTCGGGAATAGAAATCCGCAAATCCAGGTTCACTCTCTTGTCAGTCAGATTGGAGCGAAAGTGGCAAAGAACAAGAGTGAAATTGAGCGATTCGAACAATGTGCGCTGCCGCATTTGGATGCGGCACATAACTTGGCGCGCTGGCTGGTCGGAAATAATAGCGATGCGCAAGACATTGTGCAGGAGGCGTATTTGCGCGCGTTAAAATATTTCGACAGCTTTCATGGTACAGACGCACGGGGTTGGTTGCTGACCATCGTTCGTAACACCAGTTACACCTGGCTGCGCGAAAACCGCATGGGGGAACTGACTGTTTCACTGGATGAAGACGGCATTGATGCAACGAATTTCGCTTTTGATACGTTGAGTGACGCCAGTGGCGTCAGTGTTTTCGCTACTAACCCTGAAGCAGCGCTCATTCAACAGATTGATGAAGATTTGCTGCGCCGCGCCATTGCAATGCTTCCCGTAGAATTTCGTGAGGTTATGGTTTTGCGTGAATTGGAAGAATTGTCCTATAAGCAGATTGCGTCGATTGCCGCTGTGCCGGTGGGAACTGTGATGTCGCGACTTGCGCGCGCACGTAAACGTTTGCAAGTTTTGCTCGCGCCCGGTGCGCCGGTTTTGTTGCGCCAGGAAACAACCCATGAATTGTAACGAAGCGCGCCTCATGACGCATGCCTACATGGATGGAGAGCTCGATGTGCTCACCACGGCGCGAATTGAATCGCACGTACAATCTTGTGCGGTGTGTAACCAACGATTGGGTGAATTAACGAATTTGAGTCGCTCTATAAAAAACACAGCACCTTATTTCAAAGCGCCTGAAGGCTTGCGGCGTCGTGTTCAACTTCAATTGCGGGAAAAGGAAACGCGTGCACAAATATTGCCGTTACACGACTGGCGATGGGCCAGAGTTGCAGCAGCGATGGTGGCAGCTGTTGTGCTCAGCGTTAGTGTCACGCTGCATATGAATACGCCGCAAACTGACGAAGTGATCGCCCACGAAGTTGTTTCCAGCCATGTGCGCTCGTTAATGGCCGAACATCTAACGGATGTTAAGTCTAACGATAAACATACAGTAAAGCCTTGGTTCACTGGGCGGCTCGATTTTTCACCGCCCGTGCAAGACCTCGCGTCCAAAGGATTCATGTTAGTGGGTGGTAGGCTAGAATTTCTCGAAAATAGGCAGGCAGCCGCATTGGTCTATCAATATCGCAAACACGTCATTAATTTATTTATTTGGCCGACCGCGCGAGAGCAAGGTACGAACGTTGAGGCGCATCCTTGGCAAGGATATCAGGCCTATGAATGGACACTGGGTGGGCTGCAATTCTGGGCGGTATCCGACCTCAACGACAGCGAATTAATTGAGTTCGTGCGCTTGCAGCAGGGCGTTCCGACGACGGTGCGTGTGGAGTAGTGTTGTGGTAATGCCGTTAGCGTTTGCGTATTCTAGCGGCCAACTCGAAGAAAAGCTCAAACTCTGGGACGCGCTATTGAACTCGTTCAAGCCGGTCGCGAAATAGTAAGCGAGGTGAGGGGTCTGCACCCACCTCGACTAGACGACGTGTTCAGGACAGCCCAAGCTACTTGCGCACTTCATCTTTGAAACGTCAAACGTAAGGCCTGACCCCGAACTTCGCGGCCTTCACCCGGTGAAGAAACCATTGATGCGTGATACTTTCGTGATTTTTCATGTCTACGATGCAAGATAATTTGCTGAGAGTCGGCGAGTTCCTTCCATCACCAATTACATATCGGAGATATCCACTTGTACAGAATCAAATCAGGCGCTACGCGCAACTTACTCGTCGTCACGCTCGTGGGGACCACTGCGGGTTGTGCCTCCACGATGCATTCCGGCGCCATGGCGCCCAAATCTGCAATGGCCGACGCGAAGCCGATGGCAGTAATGGCCCAGTCGTCGC
>JANOTC010000302.1:0-2188 GCA_031416175.1 Gammaproteobacteria bacterium | reverse complement strand
CTCGCCTCACTTAAGTACGCGAGTAAGGGTGTCCACGTTTCGGCAAGTTTCGTCGCGGCGGCTTGCGGCACAATACCAAATTTAAAAATTTGCGCTTCTGCCTGCGCGTTTGAAGAAAAAGCGCTGGCGAGCAACAATAGTAGTGTAAAGGCGCGATTTCGCACTGCGCTACTGTCTGTACTCGCATTTATACGTTTCATGGCGGTAACGTCCGTTTGCGCTGCGGAATAGTGGTTGATGCCTGATGGGGGCAAAACGCCTCCCTGCGCCCATATCGACCTAACTTGGCCGTTACTTTAAATGTCTGAATGGTGTCGACACCTTCAAGTTTAACGCAATGGAAGCCGATAATTTTGGTGTGAACTTTACGTGAGGAAACCCGTGCCTACCATCGCTTTGGTTGTTGATGACGACGATATCAATCGTTTTGTCTTAGAAGGCATGCTGACCTTGTCCGGTTACGAAGTGCATTTCGCCGAGAATGGTCAGCAAGGTGTTGATCAATTTGCGGCCGTACAACCGGATATTGTCTTGATGGACGTCATGATGCCGGTTATGAACGGCTATGAAGCGACGCGAAAAATAAAAGAACTCACGAAAGATCGATTTGTCCCTGTCATATTTCTCACCGCGATGAGTCAGGACACCGATTTAGCGAAATGCATTGAGGCGGGGGGCGAAGACTTTCTCACTAAGCCCTTTAGCCAAGTGGTGCTGCTAGCGAAACTCGATTCACTGAAACGGACCAAAGCGCTGGTTGATTTGGTTAAAAAACAGCGTGACGGTTTGGACGCACTCAATGCGCAGGTGCACCGGGAGCAATTGGCTGCCCAGCAAATATTTGCCCGCCTTTTGGATCGGGGCGTGTTGGGCGGCAAAAATATCCGCCATTTAATTTCGCCCTTGTCGATTTTCAATGGTGATTTATTGCTGGCTGGGCGAATGCCTAATGGTAATTTAGTCGTGTTACTCGCCGACGCGACCGGGCACGGTTTACCTGCAGCGATGGCGACGTTACCTGTTGCTGACGTGTTTTACGGAATGACACGGCGTGGTCTATCCATCACCGACATTGCCCGAGAAATTAACGTCAAGCTTTGCGCGGTATTGCCGACAGGAATATTCATGTGTGTGGCGATGGTGGAATTGAGCGCGGACGGTAAACGCGCCCACGTGTGGAATAGCGGCTTGCCCGACGTGCTGATTCATGGCCCCAGTGGAACGCGTCGTGTGGCGTCTTTCAATCCACCCCTGGCTATTATGACCTCCGATCACTTAGACTTTCATGTGCCAGAGTTTGAATTGGCCCCGAATGAACGCTTTTACTTGTTTTCCGATGGATTAACCGAAGCCGGTAATTCGGCTGGCGCGATGTTTGGTGAGGCGGGCTTCCTGGCTGCGCTCGGTAACTGGTCGGCCAGCGAATCCGCTTTTGACAAGGTGCTGGCCGGATTGGCGGCTCATCGTGGCGCGGAGATGCAATCAGACGATTTGTCTTTGGTTGAATTAACCGCGACGCCCTGGCAAGGCGAATAGCGTTCAAAAACCCCGGCTTATGGCCAGATTGTCCGGCTAGACCGACAAGTTCGGTGCAAACTTCCGGCTCCTCACTTCTGTAACTGAACGGTTCTCCGTATAATGCGGCGCACAACCTGGTCATTCGTGAGTGTATGAACCTAAATTTCCTAGATTTTGAACAACCGATTGCGGAGTTGGAAGCCAAGATTGCTGAGCTTCGCCGCGTGGGTGACGATAGCGAAATAAATATTTCGGAAGAAGTGACCCGCCTCGAAACGAAAAGTCGTCAGCTCACCAAGCAAATTTTTTCGAAATTGACGCCTTGGCAAATTTCGCAATTGGCACGTCACCCCAAGCGGCCTTATACGCTCGATTACATTGGTCGCATTTTCACGCAGTTTCATGAGCTGCATGGCGACCGGGCGTTTTCAGACGATGCCGCCATTGTCGGCGGCGTTGGGCGCTTGGACGGGCGCTCGGTGGTGATTATTGGCCATCAAAAAGGTCGCGATACCAAAGAAAAAGTGCGCCGTAATTTCGGCATGCCGCGCCCCGAGGGTTATCGTAAAGCGTTGCGTTTAATGAATTTAGCCGAACGCTTTAAATTGCCTATTCTCACTTTCATTGACACGCCCGGTGCCTATCCGGGTTTGGATGCAGAAGAGCGCGG
>JANOTC010000301.1:0-2267 GCA_031416175.1 Gammaproteobacteria bacterium | reverse complement strand
CGCAGTACGGAACGGAAACTTTTCGACTGCGCCAACATCAACTCTCCACACACATCAATTCTGACGAAGATATTCAGGCTGAAGTTGAGTTTGGCCAATCCGTCGCCGCGCGCGTTTTGGGCCAAATTCCCCTCCATAACGACGACCTGCTTAGCAGTTATGTCAATTTGGTCGGCCTCGCCTTGGTTCAGCAAGGGAATCGTCCCGAAATTGACTTCCATTTCGCCGTATTGGACGCCGACTTCATTAACGCCTATTCCGCTCCCGGTGGTTATGTTTTCATAACACGCGGTGCACTTTTCGCCATGCAGGATGAAGCGGAACTCGCCGCCGTGTTGGCCCACGAAATTGGTCACATTACGGAACGACACATCGTAAAGGAGCACAATATTCGTGGTCGTGATACGTCCGCGCTATCGACCGTTTCGAACATCATCGGCGGCGCACAAGACTCCGCGCGCGTGGCCGCGCGGCAAGCCGCTGACAAAGCAATAGAAATGTTATTTACCACTGGTCCCAAGCATGAAGACGAACTCGCTGCCGATGAAACGGCACTTCTCTTGCTAGCGAACACAGGGTATGACCCCCTCTCTCTACACCGCTTTCTGAGTCGGATGAGTACGCTCGGAACGGATTCACAGTCTGCGTCAAAGGTGAGCCATCCCCCTGCTTCCGAACGGATTAAACACCTGGAAGCATTGCAGCGCGATAACGGACTCCTTCACACGCATCTGGCCCAGGGCAAGGAACGATTTCAGAATTATGTGCGCATACAACGTTAGACACTGGCGCACGCTTGTCCTCGCATTTGCATCGGCTACTGCGCAACAATCTACTGCCGACGAATATCACTACAACAATATGCTGATAGGTGATCGCGCGGCTGGATTGGGTGGCGCATACGTCGCTGTCGCCGACGAGCCGGCCGGGCTGTATTACAATCCGGCCGGCATTGTCGAAGGTGGCAAAGCGAACCTCTCAGCGAGCATGAATGCGTACCATATGGCGCGCACGCAATATAAAAATGTACTGGGCGGCAAATACGACTGGATTCGTTCGTCGGCGGCACTCAAACCCAACTTTTTCGGCATCAGCCAACCCATGGGGCCAGGCACCTTCGGATTATCGTATGCAGTAACCGATTCCATCGTGGAAAACCAAGACCAGACTTTCGAGAATATTCCTGTCGTCGGTAATCAGTACACCATCAATTATCATAACAACGATAGCAGTTATAACATCGGCCCAACGTATGCCGCGCGCCTGGGCCGACGCTGGTCGATTGGACTAACACTTTATGGATACGCGCGCAATCGAAAAGCTTCGATCAACCAAGCGGCGTCTTTGACTGACCGACGCCAAGACAGTAGCGGTCGCCCGCTTGACGGCGACGGCCAACCCATTCCGCTGAACGGTGATGGGACGCCGACCGATCCAACGAAGTCATTTATTTATGACAATACCTATCATTGGGTAAACTCCTATTCGCAGTTCGACGAATATGGCGTTCGGCCCGTGCTTGGAGTCATGTGGTCGCCTGCGGACAAGCTCACGCTGGGAGCGAGTCTTTCGCAAATAAAAATAGCTTCTGCACATGCCTTTCGACAAGACACCTGCACAACGACCGACAGAAACGGCGCGAGCGATGCGTGTCCGCTCGGTCAATTTGCGCACGGAAAAACGGAAGAAGACTATGACCGGAACTTTCCGCTTATTTTCAATGGTGGCGCCGCCTATTTCCCATCGCCGACGCTGCTGGTATCCAGCGCCGTGTGGATATACGAAGCGCGATATGGGGAGAGCAAACCTTTATGGGACGCCGCACTCGGCCTTGAGCTATACGTATCTCCTGAATACGCGGTACGTGTCGGCACGTTTACCAACCACGCGAATACACCCAAGCTGAGCAACCAAAAGACGGATCAATTTGAACACATTGATCTTTACGGGGGGAGCGCCAGCCTCACTCATTTTTCCCGCACGTCTGCGCTGACACTTGGCGCGGTGGGAAGCACAGGCACCGGCAAAGCACAGTTAATCGGTGGCACGACCGATTATCAAATCGTTCGCGCCTACGCACTGACCTTGTTCATTTCGGCTTCGCACAATTTGTAACGCCGCCTCTTTAACGCGAGCGACCGCAACGCGTACGTTAAAGAGGCGCGCACATTCTTAGCGAATCGAACCGAATTGCGTCGATGCCGACTAAGCTACACAGCCACCGTTATCTATCGGTTTTCAACCGCCGCAGGTAACGACGTCCACGC
>JANOTC010000300.1:0-7861 GCA_031416175.1 Gammaproteobacteria bacterium | reverse complement strand
AGTCCATTCCTTCATGATTACTTAAGAATCGGAAATTGTAGCCATCAATTCATGACTAGTCTAGTGGTAGTTGTGGCTGAGTAGTTTGACGCTGCGAAAGCGATAGAAATAAAGCGTGAAACCCGCGCTACACGAATTTTTGTTACATAGCGAGAAAATTAACGACCGCACTTCCGCCATTGCTCATAACGACATTGACGTCCTCTGATTAATCCGCTCAATGTGCCAGGTGATAAGAGGCAGGGTGTCGAGTAAACTAGACTACGGGACTGGGCAATCTAGTCACCCCTTATAGAGTCGGACTTGTTGGATAGTGGTGGGCTATCGTCGAGTTCGTAAAAAGTCGAATTTCTCGGTATCTACGTTCATATGACTTCATCGTCCTTGGCAAAGTCTGACTCCATTGAAGGCATTCAATACCTGCGCGGCATTGCGGCCTTAATGGTTGTTCTTTTTCATTCACGTTCTTACTTCACAGATATTGCGGCGTGGACGGGCGTAGGCGCGCGAGGCGTGGACTTATTTTTCGTCATTAGTGGTTTCATTATGGCGCATTCCACGCGTCATATTGGTCGAGACGCGTCGATGTTACGGGAAAGTGGTCTTTTTCTCGCTAAACGCATCATTCGAATCGTGCCGCTATATTGGATTGCACTGCTTTGGACATCGGCACCGTATTGGTTCTATTGGTTTACCCATTCAAATTCGATGGCGGAAATGTACGTCAACAATAGCACTGGAATAACTGCCATTATAAAAGATTTCTTTTTTATACCGCATTACAGCCTCGACGAAGAGGAGGAGGGGGAAATATTTCCAATTCTAATTCAGGGCTGGACCTTGAACTACGAAATGTTTTTCTATTGCCTGTTTGCGATTACTCTGTTCTTTCGCTCCTACCGGCTGCACGTCGCTTCATTCGTACTAATTACACTGGTTCTGATCGGCAAGCTAGTTAGTTTTACGAGCGTAGCAGGCTTGATATACACAGCGAGTATTTTGGTAGAGTTCGTATTTGGGATGATGGTTTTTTATGTTTTTACAAAAACGCAGCATCTATCGTTTGATCGAATGACACTGGTCGTTTTTGGCATCGTCGGATTTTTGTTGTTGAATAGAGGCTCGCTGGTTAACGACAAATTCGTCCTTGCGGTGGCCGCGTCCATTATCGTTCTCGTTTTTATTCATGGCTTTCGCGGAGTTCAAGTGCGGGCGTTGAAAATCCTTGGTGATGCATCCTATTCGATTTATCTGTTTCACCCGGCTGCGTTTGGGCTAACGCGATGGTTTATTGGAAGTATTGGTTTTAGCCGCGAGGGGCTTTATCACATCATAACAATTGTTATGTTGCAGGTGGTCATGGCGATCATAGTAGGTATCGCGATTTATTACTTTATTGAAAAGCCCATCCTCAATGTTCTGCGGAAAGGCTTGGATCGCCTTACGTCGTCGAGTGCGCGCACGGCGACCGATGGTCAGAAAGGCCTAGCGCAATAATGGCGCCAATTGTAAATTTTCTTGCTTATTCGAATAGTTAATTGTCAAAATGGCGCAGCAGCCAGCCCATTTGATTGGCAATCGTTACTCCTAAAGTCCAAGCGAGCATTACATGAATTATGTCTCTACACGTGGTAACTCCCCGAGAAAGACCTTTACTGAGATCCTATTAGGTGGCTTGGCGCCCGATGGCGGCCTTTATCTACCCGAACACTATCCGAAAATTTCTGGTGAGGAGCTGGAGGCATGGCGGCGACTTTCCTATGCCGATTTGGCCTTCGCCGTTCTATCTAAATTCGCGACCGATATTCCCTCAGCAGACTTAAGAGCGATTGTTAATAAAACGTACACGGCAGACGTGTATGGCAACGCGCGGGCGGGCGTGGATGCGACGCAAATAACGCCGCTACGCACCTTAGAACCAGGTGTGCATATTCTCGAACTTTCCAACGGGCCAACCTTAGCGTTCAAAGATATTGCCATGCAGTTGCTAGGCAATTTGTTTGAGTACGCACTTGCCAAGCAACATGATGAGCTAAATATTCTCGGCGCGACTTCTGGCGACACAGGTTCGGCGGCGGAATACGCCATGCGTGGTAAACGCGGAATTCGCGTGTTCATGCTCTCACCGCACCAAAAAATGAGCCGTTTTCAAACAGCGCAAATGTTTTCCTTGCAAGACCCTAACATTTTCAATATCGCTGTACGCGGCGTTTTTGACGATGCGCAGGACATGGTCAAAGCCATTTCCAATGACCATGCCTTTAAGTCAACATACAAAATCGGCACGGTTAATTCAATTAATTGGGCGCGCGTGTCCGCGCAAATCGTGTATTACTTCAAAGGCTACTTTGCGGCGACGCGTTCTAACAAAGAACAGGTTTCGTTCTCGGTGCCTTCAGGCAATTTCGGAAACATCTGCGCAGGACATATTGCGCGCATGATGGGCTTGCCGATCAAGCATTTGATTCTCGCCACCAACGAAAATAACGTCCTGGAAGAGTTTTTCAAATCGGGTGTTTACCGGCCACGCAGTTCCGCCGAAACCGCGCACACCAGCAGTCCGTCGATGGATATTTCTAAAGCGTCCAATTTTGAGCGCTTTGTGTATGATTTAGTTGGCCGCGATAGCGCGACACTACGGGCGCTTTGGAGCGGCGTAGACTCAGGCAAGTCATTCGATTTGCGCGGTACAGTTCACCTGCAGAATTTAGCGCAATACGGATTTATGGCGGAACATAGCACCCACGCGGATCGGTTAGCGACAATACGCTCGGTGTGGGAAAAATATGGCGTGATGGTGGACACGCACACAGCGGACGGTATCAAAGTGGGCATGCAGTTGCGCGAGGCGGGCGTTCCATTGATTTGTTTGGAAACCGCGCTGCCCGCAAAATTTGAAGACACTCTCGTTGAAGCCTTGGGTCGCAAACCGGAACGACCGTCAGCAATGGAAGGTTTGGAAAACCTTCCGCAGCGTTGTGACGTTTTGGATGCGAATGTCGATCAATTAAAAGCGTTTATCACCGCCCATGTGCCACACTAATAAGTTGGAATGAAATGCAATATTGGTTAATGAAATCCGAGCCAGATGCGTTTGGAATTGATGATTTGGCATCACGCCCTGGCATGACCGAACATTGGGATGGCGTGCGCAACTACCAGGCGCGCAATATGATGCGCGACCAAATGCGTATCGGTGATCAGATTTTGTTTTACCACTCAAATTGTGAACCGCCAGGCGTGGCCGGCGTCGCGGAAGTGGTAAGAGAATCCTATCCCGATTTCACCGCGTGGGACCCTGAGAGCAAATATTTTGATCCATCCGGCCCACAAGACAGTCCGCGATGGTTTATGGTAGATGTTAAGTTTGTGCGCAAATTGAAGCGGACGATTTCGCTGCATGAAATGCGCGAGAATGCCGCGCTAATGGAAATGCCATTGGTGCGCAAAGGAACACGATTATCGGTTATGCCGGTAACGCCGGACCAGTGGAATTGCATATTGGCGATGGAGTAAATTACGATGACGTTGGCAGAGCTACTTATCGCACTTGATTCGAATGGCAAGCATGCCTATATCGTCAATAATCCCGAAGAGACAATGGGCCTTGCCCATGCCGGTACTCACCCTGACACGTTAATAGGCGAAATGATCCGCGCCATCGCCGAGAAGTGTGGGTGCGTAAACGCGGATTGCACGCTACGGCGTGAGCAAATTGTCAGTGCGCTTGGGCCGATTCGCTTGCGCTTCATGGCGGACGACGCGCCGGTAGTGGGTTTTAGACTCGTCGAAGGGTCGATTGTGGCCATTGATAAAGCCTATAACGACGAAGCATTGCGAATGAAAGCGGCGGCCAAGTAAAAAACACGCACGTCGCGGCGCCCTTGTAATTGCCCGAACGCGCCCCTATGTAGGGTAAGACGGACAAATTACGGGAGACGCCTCACCATGAACATTCAGCCTTACGCCTCTGATTCCAACACAGGAATGGCGCGGTCGGGCATTCCCCTCCCTGACGATGCGCTGATTTTATTGCCGGTTCGTAACACGGTGCTTTTTCCGGGTGCGATGGTGCCGCTTTCCTTGGGCCGACGGCGTTCAATTGCCGCCGCACAGGAAGCCGCCCGCAGTGATCGCCCCATCGGCATTATTCAACAACGTGATTCAACAGTGGATGACCCAAGTGAAACGGATATGTTTCATGTTGGCACAGCCGCAAGTGTATTGCGCTACGTCACTGCGCCCGATAGCTCTCACCACGTCATTTGTCAGGGACAGCAGCGTTTCCGTATAAAGGAATTTGTTTCCGGCTACCCATTTTTTGTCGCGCGCGTAGAGTACTTGTCGGATGAAGACGAGCAAACGCCCGCGATTGAAGCGCGTATGCACCACTTAAAGCGTGAACTAACAGCCGCGATGGAGCTACTCCCGCAGTCTTCGCCGGAAGTAGCGGGGACGATTCAAAGCCTAACGTCCGGGTCCGCACTCGCCGATTCTGTGGCGAGTATTATTGATCTAAAACCAACGGAAAAGCAGGAAATCCTGGAGACGTTGGATGTACAAGTACGCTTGGAAAAAGTGGCAGCCCAACTCGCACACCGTGTTGCGGTGCTACGGTTGTCGCAAGATATCGAAAAGCAAACTAAATCCGCCATGGATAAACACCAGCGTGAATTCATTTTGCGCGAGCAAATGAAAACAATACAAAAAGAGTTAGGCGAAACAGAGTCAAACGCCTCGGAACTCGATGATCTGGCCAAAGCCATTGACGACGCGAAAATGCCGGAAGAGGCCGAAGAGCAAGCTAAGAAGGAACTCAAGCGCCTGAAACGGATGTCCGATTCCTCATCGGAATACTCTATGGTGCGTACCTATATTGATTGGTTAACGTCATTGCCATGGTCTACAACTAACGCGGAACGCATAGACATAAAGCAAGCCCGTGCGGTGCTTGAAGAAGACCATTGTGGCCTCGACAAGATTAAAAAGCGCATCTTGGAACATTTGGCTGTGCGCAAACTCAACCCGGCGGGGAAAAGCCCGATTTTGTGTTTTGTTGGTCCGCCTGGCGTTGGCAAAACATCACTCGGCAAGTCGATTGCGCGAGCCACAGGCCGCGAATTCGTGCGCGCTGCGTTGGGTGGCGTGCATGACGAGTCGGAAATTCGTGGACACCGGAGAACGTATGTAGGCGCCTTGCCGGGCAACATCGTTCAGGCATTGCGCAAAGCACGTACGCGTAATCCCGTGTTCATGTTAGACGAAATGGATAAATTAGGTGTTGGCTTTCACGGTGATCCATCAGCCGCGCTCTTAGAGGTGTTGGATCCAGAACAAAATAATAGTTTTCGCGATACATACCTAGGCGTGTCGTTCGATCTGAGCAAAGTGATGTTTATCGCGACGGCCAATGTGTTGGATACCATCCCTGGCCCCTTGCGTGATCGCATGGAAATCATTGAATTGGCGGGTTACACCGAACAAGAGAAAATTGAAATTGCGCGGCGTTATTTGGTCAAACGGCAATTAGAGTCATCGGGCTTAACGGAGAAACTGTGCCGTTTCGACGAAGACGCGTTGGCGGCGATGGTCGGCAGTTATACGCGGGAAGCCGGTGTGCGCAATTTGGAGCGAGAAATAGGCCGCGTGTTACGGCATGTGGCGATGGAAGTCGCTGAAGGTGATACAAGTCCGCGTACTATTCGTTCCAGTGATCTCGCTTCTATCCTGGGCTCGGCGCGTTTTGAAAACGAACAAGCCATGCGTATTAGCGTGCCAGGTGTTTCCACAGGATTGGCGTGGACGCCGGTGGGCGGCGATATTCTCTACATCGAAGCCGCGCGTACGCCAGGAAGTGGGCGGCTAATCTTGACGGGTCAATTAGGCGATGTGATGAAGGAAAGCGCACAAGCGGCGCTGAGCTTGGTCAAATCGCGTGCATCGATGTTAGGGTTGGGTGATATGCAGTTTGAAAAATCCGACATTCATGTGCATGTTCCGGCCGGTGCAATTCCGAAAGACGGGCCGAGCGCAGGCGTGGCAATGTTCACTGCGTTGGTTTCCTTGCTAACGGGCGAAACCGTGCGGCCTGAGATTGCGATGACCGGTGAAATCAGCTTACGGGGTCTCGTGTTACCGGTCGGTGGAATTAAGGAAAAAGTCATTGCAGCGGCGCGTGCTGGCATCACCACCGTGTTGTTACCGTCGCGAAACCGCAAAGACTGGGACGATATTCCGAAAGCAGCGCGCGACAAACTTACCTTTGTTTGGCTGGATAAGGTTGATGATATTTTAGTGGAGGCATTTGTACGCGAGCAGCGTGGTGCGGCGTAATGCTTGGTACCGCTAAACCCGGACAACATTGCCACCGTATTTTGCGATTTCGTTGTCGGCAGTGAGTAGCCGCAAGGGTTCAGCTAAGCTCTGTGCGATCAACATACGATCAAATGGATCCCGATGGTGCATCGGCATTGTTGTTAGAAGCACAGTATGTTCGACTTTGATTGGCAGCAAATCATAGCCAGCGTCCCTTGCCGCCTGGGCGAGGGATGCCAAATCCATATCCAGGCTCAATTTCCCAATGGACTGTTTGATTGCCATTTCCCAGAAGCTCGCGACACTGACAAAAACGTCGTCTGCTTGCTCAATCATTTCAATCAATCGTGGCGACAGACGGTTGCGTTCTGCCACACACCAAATAAAGACATGTGTGTCGAGTAGCAACCTCACGATTTGCCCTCGAACGCATCCAAAACGTCGTCAGGAAGCGCTGCATCGAAATCGGGGGAGGTTCGAATCTGACCCGCCAGGAAGCCGATTTTCCGCTTTTTCTTTTTTTCGATTGGCACGAGTTTCATAACGGGCCGTCCCGCTTTCGCGATAATGATCTCCTCGCCAGCTGCTACCGCTTCTGCGAGGCTGGAAAGATGCGTCTTGGCTTCATGAATGTTGATTGTGCGCATGGCACCTGTTCCTGTCGAACTGGGGGTAGACTAAGTTTAGTTTAGTTTGTTCTTTTTATCAATTCTGCGTTATTTCTTCTGCAGGCCCAATACGAAATCCACCAACGTTTCGATGTCCGCATCGGAGACGCGTGGAGAGTAGGGTGGCATCGTCGCGCCGCCCGTCACCACTAACCAATTACCTTTGCCACCCTTTTTCACTTTTTCTACCAATCTGGTTTTGGCGGTGGCGTCTCCCGCATAACGTTTAGAGACTTCGTCCCACGCAGGTCCAACGACTTTCTTTTCGATGCTGTGGCAGGCCAAGCAGCCGCTGCGCTTTGCCAAGTCGAGTTGCGGAGGTGCAGCGACGGGTGGTGCGGATGCGGGTGCCACCGCGGCTGCCGCTGCCGTCGACGCAACTGCTGTAGTGGCGCTGGCAGTCGGCGCTGGCTGTTCAACAGGCGCGGTGGTCTGCGCAGGCACATTGAGCACCGACTCAGCCGGTGCTTCCTTCTTACCACAACTCGTAGTTGCAATTATCGTTAAAAAAACAATTAAGAATGTGCGTTGTTTCGACATAATATCCTCGAATTTCGCTGTTTGAAGCGCCATTGCCATGATTTGGGCGCCATAGTACCAGGAAAAGCGCTGATCTCTCGTGGTCGGTCCACGTTGTATCACACCGTTTTACGCGTAATTCATCGAAGGAATCCAGGGAGCACAATGCCCGAGTGAGCAATCAATCGGCGTTCAGACGTTGGGTGGCCTGCGCCAGCACATGCGACGCTAAGTGCGTTGCAGCGCGTTGACGAACCCATTCGAGGGTTTCAGGATTTGAAAGGAGGGCGTCCATGTTTTCCATAGACCGTACATTACCGGGGAATTGGGTCCGTGTTCAGCGGAAAAGTGGGAATGCC
>JANOTC010000299.1:0-3295 GCA_031416175.1 Gammaproteobacteria bacterium | reverse complement strand
CTTGAAATTGAGGGACAAAAGGTTCCGTACATCGCCAATGTGGCGCCAACGACTGTATCGGTTCAGTTACCCGGCGCGAAGGGCGGGCATGTTAGATTGGAAGCATCTCCGCCCAGTGCCCATTCGAAGTTGCGAACAGAGGGGTCATGGGCTTGGTTCCGCATGCTCGACAAAGGTGTGTTAACACCGACTTCGCAAGGTGAGCGTTTTGTTCTGACATTTAATTTGGACGGAAATAAGCTGGCCTACGAACTCAGTGCAACGAGTGTCGTTAATCCTTTTCAACGAGAGGCTTTGGATAAATTCCGCTGTATGGATAAACTTTAATGACATCGGCTGAATCGTCGCCCGGATTTTTCGGTAAAGTCACGAGCCATGGCGATTTTGTTTCACGTCGATTGCCCTCGACTTTCGTCGAAGCGTGGGATACATGGTTGCAGGCAAGCGTATTGGCCAGCCGAGAAAAACTCGGTCAATCGTGGCAAAGCTCGTACCTAACAAGCCCCATTTGGCGGTTTGCATTGAATGCGGATGTGGTCGACGACAAAGCTTGGGCAGGCGTCCTAATGCCGAGCGTGGACCGAGTAGGTCGTTACTTTCCGCTGACCATTGGCGCGAGCACCGGTAATGTGACGCCCCTCGCTCGCTTGCTAAACGAAAAAAAATGGTTTGACGATTTAGAGGCCCTCGCGCTTTCAACTTTGGATGTCAAATTTCAGCTTGAGATTTTTGATGTAGCTCTGCAAAACGTATCTGGCCTAACAGCGCAGGAAGACCTAACCCATATTATTTCTACATTTCATAATTCTTGGCATTTAGAAGTCAACGATTTGGAAAACTTACACGCTAAATCGGAATCCATTACCAACGCGATAGCGGGTGCGCTATTGTCTGGGCATAGTCAGTGGTGGACGCATGGCTCAAACAACGTGTCGCCGTGCCTAATTGTTTGCCGAGGCTTGCCAAATTCTGAATTATTTTCCGCGATGCTCGATGGTAACTATGTTAGGCCATCCACTAAATAGAACTAGATTTGTAACTAGGCTTAAATGCTAACAATTATTTTATCTACTTGGCTCGCTAATTGATCTGAAATAGAATAAATTCCCCGCCATGTCGCGGTCATGCACTTTTCGTCTGGCATCAAACAAAGCGTGTCCAGATTCATGCGTAACCTATCAACGTTAGTACTCCCATGCAGGGCCACATCGACCTGAATGGATACGCGCGGTACTCGGCCAATTAGTCGACCTTCCGGCGTGAGATTAACCAGTTCAATAGACTCGTCGCCCTGTAAGTATCCTTCAATTTGTTGATCTCTGGGCGCAGCATTATGGAACTCGAATGAGTAATCTTCCGGCAGGCGTGGGGCTCTTTTCTGTTGCCAGGCTTCATCAAATGTGCCGAGATGTTTTACGCGCGGTTGCCAACCTTTTCCCACTACGCCAAAACAACTCGGCGCGGGTCGATCATCCGGCGTTTTGATTAGCGCTTGGGCATTCTCTATGTTGGGTAAAAGCCTGCCCTCGACAGTCTTCTTTTTTGCTTTATCAGCTATGCATCCCTTGCCGATTGGATTTTCCTGGCATGCGCCGCCGTTGATGATGTCTATGCCGCCATAGGCCTTAGTGTAGCTGAGATCCATCTGAGCAAACGGCAACGGACTGTTTGGCTTTGGCCCGCCGAAGAAGCCGCCGGCATTCCAGGTGCGATCACCGAACACGCGCAGGGTCTTATGGACGGAGCCGACATGCAGTGTCACGTCCACACTCGGGGCTGAGCCGCTTTGGGGTATGTACGCCTTGCCAAGTAAAGTGATATCTGTGCGGGGCTTAAATGGCGCTAAATCAAACTCGCAACGCGTTTCTCCTGTTGCGCTTATGTCGTCAGCAAACGCGATTGGGATTTGCTTAGTGGCAACAACCGTCAATCCGTCGGCTGTAAAGGTAAACGTTTCTTTTACAATGACCGTTAATATAGGCTGCTCGCCTGGACCCAGTCCAGAAAAGGCGTGTGCAGCCATGGATGTTAGATTTACTAGTTTCATTGGCGAAGCCCGTCTTGGGCAAAAATTAGCGGATACATTTAGTTCAAACAACCGGGCGCGCCGTTGGCTACACCACCCAATACGGGTCCAGCAGGAACGAATGGGGGTACGAAAGTGGGAATCGGGCCCATTCCCAGCACGTTTTGGACCATAGTGGTTCCTTTAAATAACAAAAACGCCGTATTGAACGCTTGTGCCAATGCGTCAAATAAATCGGTTGAATGAAGCGCGGTGGGATCACCCAAATTGCCAACCATGGCACTTTTTAAGGTGGCGGGCGCCAGCGCGGCTTCGCCAGGGGAAGAAAAAGCAATGAGTGGCATCGGAATATTCGGCGTAGGCGGTGCCATGGGGCCGGGAAATGCGGTAAATGCGGGATAGCTAAGCACACCCATCAGACCCGCGTGCCATGCTTGCCAGGCAGTGCTAAACGCGTTCGCGATGGCGTTAGAATATTTAAGTTCTTGTGGCGTGGCCTTGGGTGCGGTGGCTAAAATAAGCGGCCCCAAAGGCGGCCCGATGACATTCCCGGCCATCAACATGCCAACCGGACCATTAACGATGACTCCCGCAATGGTTGCCAATTTCATCCATTTATCGACGCCGTCACAGACCGCGCCACAAATGCCATCAATGTATTTATCGAAACCTTCGCCCACCTCTTTGGCTGCTTTTACGTGGTAGTGATTGAGTGTCGCCTGTAAAAACAAATTAGTCGGCGGATTGGGCGCAACAGTTCGCTCTGACGAAGCAAAGGCGTCATTGAACTGCGTGCTGGGTGCCGCCCACTCGGCGGGAATTTTAATCGCTTTGGAGCAAAAATTGAGTTTGGCTAACCCGGCTAGCATCGACTTCTGGGGTGCGGGCACGTTGGGTTACCCGCCTATCAAAATATCTGGGCTGGCTTCGATGAGGTTCCCGCTACCACCACAGTGTTTTGCCATATCACCCATTCGAAAAGCGCCCTTGTTATTGATGATGACAGTTGCACTGCCTTTTTTCGCTTCCCATGTATTAGGACCACAGCAGCTAGAGTGAATGCCTGTGTCGCCAACGCGCAACGCGGGCTTATTATTGGCCAGCACATCAGCGGAACCCGTGACAGCCGGTCCAGTAACAGGATGAGGACAGGCGAGACAGCCATGGGCGTCCGCTGGACAAAAGGATTTGTCTCCAAGTCTTCCAAGTCCGGGCATTCTATTATCCTTGCTAATTAGCCACTGCAACCCCCGTATCTGAAACTAAAAC
>JANOTC010000298.1:0-2052 GCA_031416175.1 Gammaproteobacteria bacterium | reverse complement strand
TCAATTCCTATTTCGAAGATTCCGATTCCGGTGTGCACGCCGCCATCGTGAATGGCCAAGAAGTTTCCGTCTTCGAATACCAAATCGCCTTTAATAACGAGCAAGCGCGCATTCAACAAATGTTGGGTGATTCGTTTAAGCGTGACATGTTTGAAGAACAATTAAGAAAGTCTGCGTTAGATCGTGTGGTGGATAACACCGTATTGACGCAGTATGCGAACGGCAATGGGATGCGCGTGTCAGATTCGCAGTTAGGTCAAATGATTCAGAGTATTGATGCGTTTCATGAAAACGGCGCATTTTCCAAGAAAGCCTACGAGCAACAGCTAAAAACGTCTGGCGAACCCGTGGCAATGTTTGAAAGTCGGGTCCGCAAAGCATTGTTAGCCGATCAAATCATTCAGGGTGTCGGTAGCACGGGTGTGGCGACACAAAAAGATGTAGAGCGTATTTATAAGTTGCGCGAGCAAGAACGCGAGGTCGCCTATCTAACATTTCCTTTGGACAATTTCCGCAAAGCGGTTGTCGTTGCAGATGCAGACATCGTCACGTTCTATAACAAGAATCAGGTAAAGTATCAGACGCCAGAAATGATCGACCTAGAATATGTCAGCGTGTCAGCGGCGGATATGGCGGCAGGAATTCAAGTGACTGATAGTGAAATTGCGACGTATTATGATGATCAAAAATCGCGGTTTCAGGGTGATGAGCAGCGTCGCGCGAGTCACATCTTAATTGAATTTGGCAGCGATGAAGCAATGGCGAAGCAGACGGCTCAGGGATTATATGATCGCCTGAAAAAGGGCGAGTCTTTTGAAGCGTTGGCGAAAGAGTTTTCTAAGGACCCAGGCTCTGCCGCACAAGGGGGCGATTTGGGTTTCTTTGCGCGTGGAATAATGGACAAGCCGTTTGAAGACGCCGCATTTGCGTTGGCGAAGGGCGAATTAAGTCAGCCAGTTAAGAGCAAATTCGGCTATCACATTATCCGAGTGGATGATTCAAAGTCGGGCAAAGAAAAGCCACTCGACGAAGTTAAGAGTAGTTTGGTTCCCGAGCTAAAACGCCAGAAGGCAGAAAAGCTCTACGTCGATAAGGCGGAATCGCTTTCGACGATGGCATTTGAATCGCCGCGTAGCTTGGATGGTGTAGTGTCCAAGCTTGGCTTAGAGAAAAAGACGACCGGGTTTTTCCAGCGCAATGGCGGCCCGGGTATTGCCTCCAATCCCAAAGTACAAAAAGCGGCGTTCAGCCCGGATGTACTCAATGAAGGCGTCAATAGCGAATTCATTGATCTTGGCGATAGTCACGGTGTTGTGGTGCGCATGAAGGAACACAAGCCTGCGCAGATTCGACCGCTTGAAGAAGTTCGTCTGCAGATTACCAACGATTTACGTGACCAAACGGCACGCAAAGAGGCGGAAGCAAAGGGTAAGCTGGCGCTTGAAAAAGTGAAGGCGGGCGGCGACATGGTGTTGATCGCGAAAGAGTTTGCTGCGACAGCAACGCCGCGTTCATGGGTAAAGCGTAACGACGGTATGTTTTCACCGGAAGTCGGCAAGGCGGCGTTTTCTGCCGCTCGCTCGGCAGACGCTAAACCTGTTGCGGATGCCGTTGTGTTGGCAAACGGCGACTACGTTGTTTATTCAGTCTACAGCGTAAAAGACGGTGATTTGACGGCTTTGAGTCCGGACGAAAAAACTAACATTGCGAAAGGACTTGCTAGTTCAATTGGGATGGATGAATTTGCGTTATTGCTTAAGTCATTGAAGGATAAAGCGGAGATTAAGAAGTTTCCGGGTAATCTTCGTTAGGTTTCAGGCTTCTACGACTCAGCGCTCGACTTCGACGTGATCGTCGGTCGCTTTGTCGTTATCAAACTCCTAGCGCTTGGCGATACCTCATAGAACAAATTGGTTAGGGCAGCGCCTCACTCCCATCATAACCTCAGCCAAATCTCGCATCGTACGATTTAGCAACATTTGACTGATCGTTGGCCAGTTAGGTTATACTAAAAAACAACCTACGCTAGTATAACTGTCATGAACTTCTTGT
>JANOTC010000297.1:0-2762 GCA_031416175.1 Gammaproteobacteria bacterium | reverse complement strand
ATGCCTTTGGGGAATTGGATGCGCCAGCATTCGATCCCCTCGTGCATCAAGCGCTCGGCCAACTTTTGTGCGGCGGCTTCTCCTGCTGCGTCGCGATCAAAGGCAATCAAGACGCGCTCGATGCTGTGCTGTTTGAACGCGGCCAGATGTTCTTCGGTAAAGCCTTCCACGCCATAGCTCGCGGTGACGTTGCGATAACCGGCACACCAGAAGCTCATGGCGTCGATCAGGGCTTCGCACAGGATGATTTCTTTTGAAGCTTGCAAGGCTTCCACATTCCACACGCCGCGATGCGGGCCGGGCAGATACAAGTGTTTCGGCGTGCCGGCGCGTAAGTTGTCCAACAGCTTGCGGCCGTAGACTTCGGTAACGTTTCCCTGTGCGTCGATCACCGGCACGACCAATGAGCCGTTGAAGTGTTCGCGGCCGCTGTCGCGGTAGAGGCCAATCCGTTGCAAGCGGCTGCGCAACTCGGCCCCGGCGACGCGATTTTTTTCTGGGAGGCGCAGGCCTAGCGTGCGATTGGCGTAGCCGAGTTTGAAACGGGTAATCAATTCGGGATGATCTAGGCCGCGCGCCTGGAGATAGGCCAGCGCTTCCGGGCTTTGTTTCAAAGTCTCGTGGTAGTAGTCGATGACTTGATTGAGCAAGGCTTGGTCGTCTGCGTCGGGCGTTACCGGTGCGGGTAGCTTCGGTACGGTGGAGCGCTTGACGGGCGAAGCGGCTAAAGCGGGAATGCCTTCGCGCAGCAGTTCGATGGCGTGGCGGAAGCTCACGCCGTTGGTTTTAATCACCCAGTCGATGACCGTGCCGCCGCACTGACATGCGCCGAGGCAGTGCCAGAGGTTCTTTTTGGGGGAGATGACTAGGCTGGGATCGTGGTCGTCGTGGAACGGGCATAGGCCGATCAGGTCCGCGCCGTGGCGCGTGAGCGCAATGCCCTGACTCTCGGCCAGCCGTTGTAGGGAGATTTCACTTTTTAGCCGCTCAACTTCGGTGTCCGGGATGCGCGCCATGTTTCGATCTCCAGTAAAAAAGCTGTCAAGGGGGTTTCGATAAAAATAACTGAGTGACACTATACCGCATTACGCGGTATTATCAACCGCGTTTCATAAATCAAGGGTTAGCCTATGGCCATCTTCACTCACAGCACACATACACCAATGGCCATCAGCGACCAGGAACGCGCCTTCTTTATCCAACTCGGCTTGCGCGTGGCCGAACAGAGAAAGCAGCAGGACATCACGCAGGTTCAGCTTGCCGAAGCGCTTGGCGTTTCGCAGCAAACGATGCAGGGTTACGAAGTGGGACGCCGACGCATTCCGGTGTCAGCCCTCCCGACACTCGCTCGGGCGTTGAAGGTTTCTTTGGAAGAATTGATGGGGGAACCCGTCACTAAAGCCAATCGGCGCGGCCCCGCACCGAAACTGGCGCAACACATGGAACGTATCAGCCGTCTACCGCGTACTCAGCAGCAGTTTGTGATGCGCATGATCGATATGGCGCTAGCACAGCAGGGACGCTGAGCGCGCAACGCAGCGTCAGCTAAAAAGACTACGCCCGCGTGAGCGGGCGTTGAGGTGGTACTTCTTCTCTTTAAACAATTACGGCGCAATGCGACTTGCTTATTGGCGCTCTACCAAATGACTTGCGCTCGTTGGAGTTGCAAGCACCGTGACGGAGCGGGAAAGAGTCTTGTGCTGCATCTTCTGCCAGAGTTATTACTTAATCGTGGACTGTTCCTGATTCACAGGGCTGCCGATTTGCTGGTTTGCCATGTGATCGCATTCAGCGCGAAGTTCAATAGGCATAGGCGTTTCACCTAAAACCTCTGGCGTACCATCACGCGCTTTCTTTTCAAGCATCGCCCTACAACTCGGGGTTTCCAAACAGCTCTCTAGTACATCCAGTCGTCCGATTGCATAAAACTCTGCCTGACATCTCGCAGACTCATTTTTGTTCGCTTTAAGTTCAAGTGAAATATTTCTGAAGGCCTGATAATCTGCTAGCGCAACATTAGCGTTAGCATATTCGAGGATTTGGGCAAAAAAAGTTTTACTGCTTTCCCGCCCAGTCAAAAACCCCGCTAAAAAAAACAAAGCGAACCCCACTAAAAAAACAGCTATCCAAACAGTTTTAATTTTCATATATCACAATCCTGGAAGAGATCCAGTAAATCCCCTTCGTAGCACTGGTTTTATACATCTGCAACCTTCAGGAACATCACTAGGCGAAGGCGGGTAAGGCTTACCCACTTCCCAAACACGTGGCAGTCTCGGGGTGTAGTCAATAGTAAAAGGTTTACCGCATCTATCTACACATTCTGCTTTAAGGCAGGAAAGTGCTTCGTCTAACGTGGATGCCGGTCCTCTGAGAATTTCGGGTAACCCATCCAATCCTTCCAATAGTGGATCTAGCTTTGGTTGTTTGCTTGGGTCGGGTTTGTATATTTTCTTACTGTTAGGCGTGTAGTGGCCCGCCTTCGTTCTATCCAATCCCCATGGGTCGATATAACTGACCGGATCATTTTCTACATACGCATAAGTGTTGATGCCACCGTACAACCCAATCGGATCAGATTGCACGTAACGACCTGTCGAAGAATCATAATCTCTAAAGCCGTTGTAATTGAGCCCCGTCTCTTTATCCCAATATTGCCCAGGGAACCTAAGGTTGTAACTAAATAGTCGCCCCGACGCGATCCCGTCGTAAACGAAGGGATTTTCCTGAAGCACTTCACGGGCTTGGGCAGTTGAAACGAA
>JANOTC010000296.1:0-7598 GCA_031416175.1 Gammaproteobacteria bacterium | reverse complement strand
GAGCTAGATACCTGAGAAAAGGCTAAAACTAGACGGACATGAAAGGACTAGAACAACCAAGATGTGGCATTCTTTTGCGCCACGCCTTGGTCATAACCTAAATCACCTTCTTTCTTGGCCTTTTTAGCCAGCTTTTTGGCGGTATCAAGATCATTCTTTTCCAACGCTTTCTTGGCGTCGTCAATGAATTTACGGGTATCGCGCCATTCGCCACCCACTGATGCTGCTTTATTGGCCGCTTCTTCTGCCTGCGCGATGAGCGCTGGCACGTCCAATTCGGCCTGTGGTGCAGCCGCTACAGGGGCGGCCATTGCCGGCTTAGCCGGTTCAGATGTGTTTTCGACAGCCGTGGTGGCACAGCCAGCCATTGCCAGTATGGCAACCAAAGTGGCTAAATTCTTCATTCTGCACTCCCTTCACGCTTTTAAAGGTCTACCGAATTCATCAATCTCAACGTCTATATCAAGTAAGGACGCGCGAGACTACACTACAACCACCGAATTAATCGGTTGCCATAAGCTAACTGGTTTACCCGGTTTTGGTCAAACGTTATAATCAGGCGTAATTTTATCTAACGGATTCCCCCACGATGTTGCGAATCGACCAGGAAGCGTTGACCTTTGACGACGTGCTGTTGCTCCCAGCGCATTCCACTGTGCTGCCTAAGGAAGTGATGTTGGCAACGCGGCTTACGCGCGAAATCAAGCTAAACCTCCCCCTCGTATCAGCGGCCATGGACACCGTCACCGAAGCGCGATTGGCTATTGCCCTCGCTCAAGAAGGCGGCATGGGCATTATTCACAAGAATATGTCGATTGAACAACAAGCGGCAGAAGTGCTCCGCGTTAAGAAGTTTGAAAGCGGTGTGATTAAAGAGCCCATTACGGTACGCTCACAAAGCAGCATTCGTGATGTTATTGAAATTACACGGAAAAATAATATTTCCGGCGTTCCGGTGGTGGATGGCGACGAATTGGTCGGCATCATTACCCGCCGCGATCTACGTTTCGAAACGCGCTTTGATAGCCCCGTTACCGTGGCAATGACGCCGAAAGAACGCCTAATCACCGTTCGCGAAGGCGCCAATCGGGCGCAAGTACTTGAGTTATTGCACAAATATCGCATCGAAAAAGTGCTCGTCGTAAACGACAAGTTCCAGCTTCGCGGCATGATTACCGTAAAAGACATCCAAAAATCGACCGATTTCCCGCTGGCATGCAAAGACGAATTGCTGCGTTTGCGGGTGGGCGCGGCGGTCGGCACGGGCGCGAATACTGACGAGCGTGTCGATGCGTTGGTCACGGCAGGCGCGGATGTCATTGTGGTCGACACGGCACACGGGCACTCGCAGGGCGTGATTGATCGCGTCGCCTGGGTAAAAAAGCGTTATCCGTATATGCAAGTCATTGGCGGAAATATCGCGACGGCGGCCGCAGCGCGCGCCCTCGTCAATGCGGGTGCAGACGGCGTGAAGGTGGGCATTGGGCCTGGCTCTATCTGCACCACGCGAATTGTTACCGGCGTAGGCGTGCCGCAAATTTCGGCGATTGCGAACGTAGCGGCTGAGCTGCGCCTGGACGGTGTGCCGGTGATTGCGGACGGCGGCGTGCGTTTTTCTGGCGATTTAGCGAAAGCCATCGTCGCGGGGGCTTCATCGGTAATGATCGGCGGCATGTTCGCGGGCACGGAGGAAGCGCCGGGCGAAGTCGAGTTATATCAAGGGCGCTCCTATAAATCGTATCGCGGCATGGGTTCGCTTGGCGCCATGGCGCAACAGCAAGGCAGCAGCGATCGATACTTCCAAGATTCCCAGGCCGGTGTAGAAAAATTGGTACCGGAAGGCATCGAAGGACGCGTCCCCTATAAGGGAAGCTTGCTGGCGATAGTTCACCAGCTTGCAGGCGGTTTACGCGCGGCGATGGGCTATACCGGCTGCGGCACCATTGAAGAAATGCGCACTCGGCCTACTTTTGTCCGCGTGACGTCGGCAGGCATGCGCGAAAGCCATGTGCATGACGTGTCCATCACCAAAGAATCGCCTAACTATCGCATTGACTAATTGACTAACACGGGTTAGACGTAGCGCAGCTTAGATGCGCTACGTCTCAATCACGATCAGCCCACGTTTTCCTGGCTTAAACACGGTTCATCATGCAACACAATATTCACGCGCAACGCATCCTCATTCTCGATTTTGGTTCCCAGTACACGCAGTTAATTGCGCGACGCGTACGCGAAATCGGCGTGTATTGCGAGCTGCATCCTTTTGACATGAGCGAGGCGGCAATCCGCGCCTTTGCGCCAAAGGGAATCATCTTATCGGGCGGGCCGAAATCCGTAACAGAAACCACGACGCCGAGAGCACCCGACTGCGTTTTCACGCTCGGCGTTCCTGTGCTGGGTATATGTTATGGCATGCAGACCATGGCCGCGCAATTGGGCGGCGCTGTGGAAGCAGGCGATAAACGTGAATTTGGTTATATGCAAGTACGTGCACGCGGTCATTCAAAATTGCTTCGCGACATTGAAGATCACACGACGCCCGAAGGCTACGGCATGTTAGACGCGTGGATGAGCCACGGCGACAAAGTAACGCAATTGCCTGCCGACTTTAAAGTCATCGCCAGCACGGAATCCACCGCAATTGCAGGCATGGCCGACGAAACCCGCCACTATTATGGCGTGCAATTTCACCCTGAGGTCACGCACACCCGCCAAGGTCAACGCATATTGGAACGTTTTATACGGCAAATTTGCGCCTGTGATGCTTTGTGGAATCCGAGCAATATTGTTGACGACAGCATCCGCACTATTCGCGAAACGGTCGGCGCCGATGAAGTAATACTCGGGCTTTCTGGCGGCGTCGATTCGTCAGTTGTCGCGGCACTCTTGCATCGCGCCATCGGCACCCAATTGACCTGCGTATTTGTCGACAATGGTTTGCTGCGCCTACACGAAGGCGATCAAGTCATGACCACCTTCGCCAATCATATGGGCGTGAAGGTAATACGCGTTAATTCGCAACAACGTTTCATGGATGCCCTCGCAGGTCAAGCGGACCCTGAGCAAAAACGCAAAACGATTGGCAACATATTTGTGCAGGTGTTTGAAGAAGAAGCAGCCAAACTCGCCAACGCGAAATGGCTTGCCCAGGGCACTATCTATCCCGATGTGATCGAGTCCGCCGCGTCTAAAACTGGCAAAGCGCATGTTATTAAGTCGCACCACAATGTCGGCGGCTTACCGGCGCATATGCGCTTGAAGTTGCTGGAACCCTTACGCGAATTGTTTAAAGATGAAGTGCGTCGACTCGGTGTTGAGCTGGGCCTGCCCTATGACATGGTCTATCGCCATCCCTTTCCCGGGCCGGGCTTGGGCGTGCGCATTTTGGGCGAAATAAAACCAGAATACGCTGACACTTTACGTGCCGCCGACGCTATTTTTATCGAAGAATTGCGCCGTCACGACTTGTACAACAAGGTAAGCCAAGCCTTCGCGGTATTTTTGCCGATTAAATCGGTCGGTGTAACGGGCGACGGTCGCCGCTACGCCCACGTGATTTCATTGCGTGCGGTGGAAACCATCGACTTCATGACCGCTACGTGGGCACGCTTGCCTTACGATTTTCTGGATTTGATGTCGCGCCGCATTATCAATGAAATCCCCGATGTGTCGCGGGTGGTGTATGACATTTCGGGGAAACCGCCTGCGACGATTGAGTGGGAATAATCGGGTACCGTGGAGATTCAGCCAGGCATACAAGGCATAAACGCCGACGATGAACGCTGGATGCGGCAGGCTTTGGACCTCGCACAACGTGCTGCCGACGAAGGTGAAGTCCCTGTAGGTGCAATATTGGTGTTAGGCGGGGAAATCGTCGGAATGGGCTGGAATAGGCCCATTTCTGCTAGCGACCCAACCGCACATGCAGAAATTGTCGCATTACGTGACGCGGCAACGCGAATCAACAATTACCGCTTATTACAGTCTGAACTTTACGTCACGCTAGAGCCTTGCGTCATGTGCGCAGGCGCCATTATTCATGCGCGCGTCAAGCGTGTTGTATATGGTGCGTTAGATCCTAAGGGAGGCGCTGCGGGTAGTGTTTTTGACGTGCTCGGAACGGATCGACTCAATCATCGTGTTGAAGTGTTTGGACCTGTGTTGGCTGCAGAGTGCTCAGAAATGCTGCAAAGTTTTTTCCGGGGGCGGAGGTTGGCTAAAATGCAGAGTCAGGGGTGAATTTTTAGGAAGTTGTTCTGACGCTCAAACTAATAGTGCCGCCCTTGTCGATCTGTGCGATGGAATATTGCGTTGAATTCACGAGTCGCCCTGGCTGCTGAAACGTCGCTTCAGGGGGACAAGGCATTGAGGCGCCCCCAGCTTCTATGTAGAATAATTAGAGGTTTACGGCGGTTTACCAACCGGAGCCATGTGATGGACGTGCGTATTTCGAATTATCCGGGTCTGGCGCTGCTGGCATGGAATCGCGGTGGAGACGACACTGTCGACGAGGCTGAAGCATTCGCTTTGTATGAGCGAAATTGGCGCTATGTCGATGAAGCGAACTTGAGCCAGTCCGAACGTCAATTCTTAGCGGATCTGGTGCAGCGATTCGGGCACGGGATTCTAAATGTTTAAGCGACCTGGCTACCAACGCGTCGCCGAGGTTCTTAGTGCGCTCAATAGCGACCTACTGGCAGAGGCGGAGTGTTTTTTTGGCGGAGGCACGGCAATCGCGCTTTCGCTTGGCGAATATCGCGAATCGCTGGATATTGACTTCCTGTGCTCTTCGCACGTGGGTTATCGAATTCTTCGCAACGCGGTATCTAATCGCGACCTTGGCTCGCTCCTAAGGGAACCTATCAAGCACTTGAGGGAAGTCCGCATGGACCGGGATGGAATACGCGCTGTTCTTGAAGTGAACGGCATGCCCATTAAGATTGAGTTTATCAAGGAAGGAAATACAGAACTCCACGGTGACGTAGACGCTGTGTTCGGCGTGCCGACACTCTCACGGATTGATATGTACACACAAAAACTGTTAGCCAATGCGGACAGGGGTCTGGACAAGTCAACCATGAGCAGGGACATCATTGATCTCGCTACGCCGCACCGGTATACGATCCATCGCCAAAAAAAGAAGAAGAAAGCGCGCCGTAGATGAGAAATGACGGTTAACACGTTCTAACGCGGCAGAACCGTTTATAGCGCCTAATACCAGGAAATTGCTACAAAGCTGTTGACTGTGGTCAGTGATTGCAGGGGGACACCAGCTACTACTGACCACATGTCGACTAATTGAAGTTACTAATGCTTATGGCTTTGGTTAGCCCATGCCGCGAGCGGATACCCCGATCGGTGATAGACAAAGTCCTCATCGCCGTCCACATTGATGAAGCGCGCACTTAGATCGACGTAACCATCGCAGTCGCGACGACTAGAAATAAACCTTTCTTTGTTGCCCCCCCCCCCTTATTCCGCCACTCTCCAAATTCCTCGACGTCAAATAAAATTTCATGAATCCGCCCTCCTTATCTAATGATCTATTCGGTTTTGGACTCGCCTACAATTCACTGAAAACATACATTCGAAATGAAGGCAACTAGAATCATGACCGGCTACGTGGTTGCAGTCAATTGATGAATAATTGATGTGTGGGGATGGCATGGTGATCATTCATTAGAGTCGCCGAATAATTCGGGGCGCTGTACATAAAGTCAAATGGAGCCCACCCGAGTCGGACACGTCAGACAGTGATCCCTTTGAATTGCCCGTCATGGTGATAAAATTCAACGAAGCGAAACATCTGGCGACCAAGGACCTCCGGCCTGCCAACTGGCCGGAAATATTGCATTGATACCGGCGCTTCGATGACTGGCGAAATGGAGGTAGCCAGGACGGCAATGACGTCATTCAGGGCCGCGGTTAATAGTTCCCACCCTCAGGCAGCGGCGAGCCTTGCCCGTACTACGTTTGGCTGTGGCTTCTGTTCTGCTTGCCACAAATCGTAATCGGCTTGCATGCGCAGCCATGATTCCGGGCTATGGTCCAGCCACAGTCCAAGTCGCACGGCCAAGTCAGCGGAAATACCGCTTTTGCCGTTCAGCACTTTGGAAAGCTGTACGCGCGATATTCCAAGTTGCCGCGCCGCTTCGGTGACAGTTAATCCTGTATCGGTGAAAACACCGTCCCGCAATGCCTCTCCGGGATGGGGCGGGTTGAACATTCTAGACATGTTTGGAACCTCTAGTGATAGTCCTGATAATCAACGAGAATAGCGTCCTCGCCCTCGAAGGTGAATGTTAGACGCCAGTTCTTGTCCACCCATACAGACCAATGCCCTGCCTTGTCGCCCTTGAGCGGATGCAATTTCCAGGCAGGTAAACTCATGTCGCCTGGGCCGGTTGCCTGTTCCAACCGTGCGAGCTGCAGGCGCAAGCGCTGCGCATGGGCGGCTTGGATACCCGCTTTGCTGCCGGTTTTGAAGAACCGCTCGATACCTTTTTGGCGGAAACTCTTGATCATGCCATGATCGTAAACTGTTAATTAACAGTTGTCAATTGTTGGTGCTGGCACGAGCGTCTGAGCGCCGACTGGACGGTCGTGTTTTCGATAATTTGTCATGGACCCGCTCGATTCATTAATTTTAGACGCCGAACATGAACCAGTGGACCGTGCACAGCGTGCGCTCATCGGTAAGCTCATTGACGGGGTCGATGTTGAATAAGTCGGAATTATGATCGCCAACGGCTGGGAGCTGTTCTATTTCAGATTGTTCAAGGCTGCCCTGGATGAGCTTGAGCAAACCGTTGCCACGCTCGCCAAGAAAAACCCCGTCAGAGTACAAGACACACCCCAAAACACGACTGCTAGCCTCCATCTACAAAGCGATCACGCAGACAATCCCTGCCAAACCAGCCTTTAATCGCGTACGTATTCGGCGACAACTATCATGGCCGGTTTTGTCGCGTGTGGTAATGTGCTCACGGAGATGGGTTCGTCGCATTTACCAAATCGCCGCCGCTACGCTACCCGCTCAATTTGCTGATATTCCTTTCCATGGAGTTTGGTGGTTTGCTGCAAATCATACAGGCCCCCGTTCGCTACATCATTTCCGACGCAACCGTCATCAACACAAGAACCACATACGGATACGCAACCGTTGGCCGCAATGCGTTCACGATATACTCAAACATCAACTTAACGGGATTTTTCCGACTGGCACTCCACGCGCTATAAAGCTGAAACGTCTCATGTTCCGCACTCGCTCTTTCTGCACTCTCTTGAATGCGCATCATCTTTTCGACCGCAAGCAAACGTGCACCTATTCGCGCTTGAAACGTTTTCCATATGCCTTCAAGCAGCCACACCACTGCCACAAATGCACTCGACGCAAGAATACTTAACGAAAACAACCAACACAGAAGACAAATCGCGACAGCGAATAACTTTATGGTTAGTGCAGACCGTTCATAGCGCTCGTAATCTCGATGCAATATCTTCCACTCGCGCCTAAACAAATCCATCATGTAATCCTAATAGGTGCAAGAACTTAATATTTAATCAGCGCCGCAAAATAAAACCCGGTTGGTCCC
>JANOTC010000295.1:0-5552 GCA_031416175.1 Gammaproteobacteria bacterium | reverse complement strand
CCTTCGCGGCGCACGCCCAGTATGCTCGCAACCAGTTCCTGCGTCATGATTAAATCATTTGACGACAAACGATCGAGCGTCAGCAACAGCCAGCGGCAAAGTTGCTGCTCCACTGAATGGTGGCGATTGCATACGGCGGTTTGCGATATTTGAGCAAGCAGAGCCTGGGTGTAACGCAGCAAAAGACTTTGCACCACACCCGCGCGGCGGCCCCCGGAGCGATTGAACTCCTCCATCAGCAATCGCGCCTTCAGGCGATAGCCAAAACCACCGGTATAAACGATGGCCTGGCTCGGTGTCGTATTGCCGCCCATAAAAAGTGGAACGCCAACCATGCCTTCGTTGCCAACCCCGGCAATTTCGGACGATGCGCCGTTCTCCATTGCATAGTGCAAGGATACGATAGCCGTCGTTGGAAAATAGACATGCTGAAACTGACTGCCAGATTCACAAAGAACGTCACCCAGCGGCATCGCCACACACTCCAGATGCGGCGCGATACGCTCAAATTCGGCAGTAGGCAATGCAGCGAGAAGGTGATTTTGGTTCGGACTCGGCGTGGTATTTATTGTCAGCCTCCGAATAGTGCTTACGGGGCAACAATGCCCCGCTGCAAGTATACTGGACGACCCAAGCACCCACCACTGAATTTATCTGAACTAACACTTAACTGACCAACGACTTAAGCGCCCGGAACGCTACTTTTGTACCGGCGGTTGCCCTGCAACCGCCGACGTAGACTGTCTTCTTGACGCAGAATCAACGGGGAGCGACTTCGGCCTCGGAATCGGTGAGAATAATTTCCACGCGTCGATTCATTTGGCGGTTGGCCGCCGTGTCATTGCCGGCAATTGGGAAGGCCTCACCGTATCCGCGCGTACTAAAACGGTCGCCGTTAATTCCCATGTTTAGCAACGCCGTTCGCACGGACTCGGCACGTCGTTCTGATAAATCCTTGTTTAGGCTATTGCTGCCGGTGCTATCTGTAAAGCCCTCAATCAATACCTTTTCCTTAGGATTTGTCTTGAGGAATTCTGCCAGTTTTTGCAAATTACGCGTGCCGCCCGATTGAAGCTCCGCCTTATTTACGGAGAACAATACGTCACCCAGCGTGATAACCAAGCCGCGCGCCGTTTTCTTCGCGTTTAATTCCTCAAGCAATAAATCCTGCCTTGCTATGCGCGCTTGATCACGCTCCGAATCGACACCGGCTGCCGCCAACGCAATCGTTTTACGATTAGCGGATTCTTGGGCGAGAACTAACTGGCGATTAGACGCATCGGTTTTCGCTGCGCTCTCGTCGAGGCGAACTCGATCACGCTCCGCGTTGGCATTAGCCGTCGCCAGTGCAAGTGATTGCTGATCGGCCGCTTTCTTCTCAAGGGCCAATTGCTGATTGGCAGCATCGGTTTGAGCCGTGCTCGTTTCAAGCAGCGCTAAATCACGCTCCGCGCCCGCTTTGGCAGTCGCCAATTCAGCCGCCTGCTGGTCGACTGTTTTCTGCACGATAGCCATTTGCTGTTTAGCTGCATCGACCTCAGCCGTTCGCGCCGCCAAGCGGATTTGATCACGTTTAGTGCTAGCGTTGGCGACTTCCAATTCCGCCAGTTTTCGCTTGGCTGTTTCCTCTGCAATTTTAACTTTCTGCTTGGCTACGTAGGCAAGGTGATCGACCTTAGCGACCTTATCGCCTTGTTTCAACGCATAGTCTGCCATGTTCAGCGAGTCACCGGCTTCCTTTAACTCAATAGGTGCCAGCTCGGTGACCTTGGCGTCGGATCGTGCGCTATCGTATTGAGAACGCGCTTCGTTGAGAGAATCATTTTTCGGTACACTGCTACAACCCGCAAAAATTGCAACGGCGACCAGGGAAATTGGGACATATCGATTGCTTTTCATAACTAACTCCGTTGATGACTACTTTCCGTTGAAGACTACTTGGTTTTTCGGTCTATTTCTTGTTGAAGCACGCGGCTATCTTCCTGCACTGTGAACGCAGCTTTTTGTGCCTTGGCTGACCGTGCTTTCGCTCCCGCCAATTGCGCGTCAACTTGCGCTTGTTCCACGAGGTAGCGTGCGCGAAGATAGTCTTTAGTTGCCATTGCGCGCTCGGCTTCGGCCACTTTTTCCATCGCAGACTTGAGCTCAACCGGCGCGAACTCATTCCCGCCCGCGCTGTTTGCGCTACTTACCGCGGCCTTGGAGATGGCCATTTGTTCGACAGGAGGCGACACCGTCGCGCAACCAACGAAGAACAGGGAGGCGCCTAAAGATGCACCCGTCCTGCATAAAGTATTAGCTTTAAACATGTAGAATTTTTTCAACATATTGATACCCATTGTGTTAAATATTGAATGTGGACGTCGTAACTAACATTCAACAGTTACAACCATTTCCCTTTCGTCCGGAAACTCCCTCGCCTATTCGAAATCATTATGGTACTTTTGCCCATACTCGGAGCCTATCGAGTTCTGCCCCAATGTGCCTGATGCCCGTGTGATAAGCATGTGCTGGTACATTTCTTCCCGATGCGCACGCATTAACCGCTGGCGCTCAAGCGGATTCTTCTCACCCACTATCTGACGCCTTTGATCATGCAGGGCCAACAAGCTGTCATCGATCGTGCGCTTTACTTTACTTATTACCTTCTGAATTTCCATACAACCCTCCGTAGTTTAACCCATTCTGAAATTTGCCAAATCGCTATCTACCGGGCTATATTTACGCTGAATTTGGATGGCATTCTGTACGCTATCCCACATAGCATTAAATGCGTCCGCCGAGGAATGGGCGCAGATCAAGTTCGATGGCCGATGCCGTTTTCACGTTTCTCAGGGCTTAAATCCCGCTAATGCCGGGTGCGCGGTGCCATTCCATCTGGCAACTGCGGCCGCGTTAGCGCCGCAGGTTCTGCTTCACGCACAACGGGCAGAGGCGCTTTCGTTTAGCACAATTCGACCCAGAGTACACTCCCCGTCTCAACGATACTTTCCGCACCAATCGCGCCTCCAGTGTTGATGAGCTCCTATGTGATTAACAAGAGGCATTCACGCGTTGAGTGCGCATAATATTATTTCAGTTTGTTGCAAGTAGTCAGGCTCGTTTTCAGAGTTCCCGCCATTTCTGAGTACGTAAATAGAGAAATACACTGGATGGCGTTTGAAGATGTTGTGTTGCCAATTTCCGAAATAACCTTATATTGGGTTATCGGGAAGAGGTCTGTGCGCTAGCGCACGGTCACTCAACGACCGTCTTGACGTTCTCGCGGAGAAATCAGGCACCACGAAGAGCGAGCTGTTGCGCAAGGCAATCGCGTTAATGGATCTCGCCGTCACTAAGCGCGGCCGGGGCAAGCATCGGCTTGCGGCTTGCGGCTTGCGGCTTGAGGATTTCGATAATGACTATTCGATTTCCTCTACTACATCAACCAGCGCTTTTTCATTAACCGGTGAGACATGAATATGGCGACTACGCCAATTCCGAAAAGCGATACCCATTGCAGTGGAAAATCAGAAACGTTCGCGCCTTCCAAAAGAATTGCTTTAGTTGGCCCGTAAAACGGGTAGGAAGGGATCAACGGTGCCACAGTGTTTAGTTTTTGCGAAAAGTCCGCAAGCGCCGAAGGGAGGAGGTGCGGGAGATAGAAAAGCACGCCCAACACCCGCGCACTGGCCTGAGTTCGGCACAGGAAGCCGACAAGCACGCCTAAGGCACTAAAACAGAACCCACCGACAACCAGAAAGGCGAAATAACTCCAACCGCCAACGGCATCAAAATCAAATTGTGCAAGGAGCTGTAGAAAAAGCGCCGCGATGCCAATGAGGAACATTCCCAAACATACTTTGGCAAGCAACCATTCCAACTCACGTATCGGCGTTTGCAAGAGTCCCAAGAGCAGTTTTTTTTCTTTTTCTTCGGCCACCTGCGCCGGAAGCACAATGAACCCGACTAATAGGACTAACATTAAAATCCAGGTCGGGAGCATTTGCATCTGAAGCTCACTCTCTTGCAGGGGCTGGATCTCCGCAATCCAACTTTTATCCTTCCCCTCTAATACCCGCTGTAGTTCGGCAACACTCTCCACAATGGCAATGGTTTGCAGCGATGTTTTAGTTAGAACAATAAGCGCAAATCGTCCGGCGGCCTTGTCGGATGGAATTAGCATGCCGTCGCCACTTTTGTCCTTGAGCCAACGCTTTCCAGCCTCTTCGTTCGCAAACCAATCAATCGCAAAAACGCTATCGGCCAATTGCAGGCGGTGAATCATCGCGCGGGGATAGGGTGCTTTTTCGAGCAATCCAATTTTTATTTTCTGAGCACCTGTATCGGCGCCATCGACTACCTTCAGTGTCAAGAAAACAAAAAGCGGAACAAATAGGATTAGGTAGAGCGTCTTGTTTTTAAAGGCGATGGCTAGGTCATTAAGCGTTAAAACCGCGATGCGTCTAATCATGAATAAAGATTCTGATGAATGTCAGATTTAAAATAGTCCACCGGAGTGCCGTCAAAGACGAGCGCGCCTTGATGTAGAACCATGATCCGGGTGGCAAGGCTTTTAATTTCTTCCGGTCGATGGGAAGTAAACAGTATGGTTTTCCCCGACGCGTGGATTTTTCTCAATAGAACGTAAATTTCCTTCGTCATTTCAAAGTCGAGGCCCGACGTCGGCTCATCGAACAACAAGAGTGGCGGGTCGGCCAGAAGCGAGCGACCAATGCTAACCCGTTGCTTCAAACCTTTAGACAATTCCTGCACTTTTGCATGACGAAACGGAACGAGGTTAAATTCGCTTAATGTTTCCTCAACTCGCGCAGATGGCACCTGAAAAAGCCGGGCAAAAAGCGCAAGATTGTATTCGACTGAAAAGAAATCAAAGAGATTCGGTGTTTCTGGAACGAAGCCAATTTTGGCGACGAGCGTGCGCCTATTGTTAAGATCAATTCCATCGACTCGGACTGTGCCATGATCAGGAATTAGCCAGCCTGCCAGCATCTTAAAAAGGGTGGATTTGCCAGCGCCGTTGTGACCCACCACGGCAATCAGCTCACCTTTTTCTACGCTAAAACGGGTGGCTTGAAGGCCGCGTTTTTCTTTATAGACTTTGGATAGTTGAAGAACCTCAAGCTGCATTAAATCTCCGCGCGTGATAAATCGGCTAACCGGTTTCGTAGACTAAATCACGAGAGGCAATCCCTTGCCGCTCTCACGAACTTAGGTAAGGTCGCAAACGCCTAAATGCGGTTCGCTAGAAAAACAATCAGAAGGACTAAGATCACTACCACCAACACGCCTTCCATTACACTTTACTCCTCTATTTAAAAATTATTTTATGTCGACCTAGTTACATAAAGACGTGCCAACACGAAATGGATTCTTCAAATCATCTCGGTCAGCACGCCTCAAGCCGTCACTACCCGGACAATTGTTAGTGACCTTTCTTAATCTCCGCCTTAATATCACCCAAGCCCGCCCGAACCTTACCAACATTCTTTTGGATATTTCCTTCTGCTTCCATAGACTTGTTGTCTAAAATCTTGCCAGTCACTTCTTTG